>CAYNKU010000214.1:606-4439 GCA_964397865.1 uncultured Pirellulales bacterium
GGCCTGGTCGTAATAGCCGGCGAAGTGACAGGTGTGGCCGGCGATGTTAAGAGGTATTTCTTCGCCGTTCTTTATCGCCAGCTCGCGGATATGCGCGATGTCATCAGCCGAACCGGCAAAGACAAAAACCGAAGCCGGATTCGTAAGCCCAATCGCATCGGCAACAAAATCGTGCATCTTCGGATTTGCGATTTGCATTAGGTTCTGATAATTCCTACCGTCTAATTTGTCTTGAAGGAGCCCAATGTATTTTTCCTGCATAGTCTCTTTTCCTTTCTTCATAGAACTGTATGTCCTTCGAAGGTTTTGCTCCGTTCTTAAAATGCGATTACCGTGCAAACGTAAACATGATTACGCCATCTCCGGATTTGGGATCTATCCAGAGTATCGAATTCCTAATCAACTGACCCAGGATGTTTTCCACCTCTACTTGCACAATCTTCTTGTTGCCGTTGAATATATTAGCATAAAAGTCTTCCAATAACTTACACGATTTTTCATCCTCAGCATAGTTTTTCTCGGCTGGAGCAACGATACCGCGAAGAGTTGCCACAACACAATACGGATGGATACCAACCGACACAGACCTTGGTGTTATGGGCATATGGTATTTGGCGAACGCAGCAACAGCCTCAGCAATCTCCCACTGTAATTTTTCCTTTTTGTGCATACAACCCTCTTAAGTTATTTCTGGGGACGTGCATTGATGAGCTTGGAATATCTTATTTCTGCATCTTAACCCAAGTGCCACCATCAACGATAACCCGAACCACCTTTCCGTAGGAGTCGCCACAGGCGGTCAAGCTAAAGCTTCCACCAAAAGTTCTCCCTGGCATCTTATCTTTTCTCCCTTCTTTCCAGAGTTCTATTCTTTTCGTCTGGCCTTATAGAAAGAAGTCTGCGAATACAGTCGCCACAACGTATCTGAGCCTCTGAGCGTGGGGCGGATTCGCCTGCCATCAAGGCAAGTGCGTCTCCACTTGTAAATATACCCACAGGCCGGCGATGAACGCCTGCCTGCGTGACAATTACTAATTGATGGACCCTATGCTCCAACATTAGCTGGACCGCCTCATGGACCAACGTATCCGGCGAGATCGTTAATATCTTAGGACTCATAATGTCCTCAGCGGTAATCAGTGATAGGTCCTTGCCATACGACCTAATTAAGTCGGTCTTTGAGATAACCCCACAGGCGTTAAGACGTTCATCTATCACCACAAGAGCCGAAACATCATTGTCGAGCATTATTCTTGCAACCTGGGCCGTATTTGCAGCGACTCCGCATGTGACCACGCCCCTGTGCATAAAATCCCTAATAATTCGGTCCATGCTTTTTATTCCTTCCAGCCGCTACCTGTCAGCAGCACTTGCCATACTCAACTAACAAAAAAGCCAGCATCCAAAGATAGGTTTGCTGGCCCGTATCTTGTCCCGCCATCCATAAATGGACCACGAACAACGTACTTCGACAGCTTTTCAGGCAAAAAGAAAACCGGCAACAGTTTGTATATCTCGACTGTTTACCGGCCTATTATCCAGCAGGTCGCGCGAAGCCACCTCCTGTCAATCTGCCTGTTTTTATCTCCGATTGGAAGTATATCCTAATGTTGCAAGGCTGTCAAGTAAAATTTTTGTGGGATTTAACCTTTTTCTGCTTTGTCGAACACCACGGGACTCTCGAGAGTGAAGATAATAACACGTTCGCCGGTTACAGTACTAATATCTGTGTGAAGACTTTTTACCGTTTTTCCGGTGAGTTCCTTCATTATCTGCTCCAGAAGGGGGCGGGCTTTTTCAAGCAGCTCTGTCCTGACCTGCTTGATCAGAGTTCGTCCTCTCGTGTCATCACTCGCCTTGGCAAGCTGCTGCTCGGCAGGAGTTAGAACACGATTCAGCCGAATTACCACCATGTCGCCGATTATATGGGTTTTAGTCTCCTCAGTGCCTCGCCCCATATATTCTTTCTCAAACTTGATCAGCGCCTCACTAATGTCAGCCTCAATCTGTCCTTTGCTCTTTGTCATCTCAAACCTATACACGCATTGCGCTCCTCCGCGGACCCTTTTTCAACCGAGTTCAAAAAAAGCCGGGGAATTGTACCCAGACGCGTCGCCGACGTCAACCTGTTTCTGAGAAATGTGATTCTTGGGTCCGAACCGGCTTGAAAATAGGTTTGACGGGGCCTTTGGCCGGGATTATACTGGGCTTTTTGATATATTGTGAAGCGGCGACCGATATTGGAGACAAAAATGGACCAGACGAAAACTGTCGCTGAGGACATAACCTTCGACGACGTGCTGCTGATACCGGCCAAGAGCGACTTTGTGCCGAGCCAGGCCGAGACCCATACGCAACTGACCAACAATATCACCATCAACATCCCCATCGTCTCGGCTGCTATGGACACCGTCACCGAAGCGGCCCTGGCCATTGCGCTCGCCCAGGAAGGCGGAATCGGCATAATTCACAAGAACCTCACGGTGGAGGCGCAAAAGCGAGAGGTCGCCAAGGTCAAGCGTTCCGAGCACGGGGTCATCCTCGACCCGGTAACGCTCTCACCCGGCGAACCCGTCCGCAAGGCGCAGGAGCTGATGAACGTGCAGAATGTCTCAGGCATTCCCATCGTCGAGGGCAAAAAGCTCGTCGGCATCCTCACTCGCAGGGACCTGAAGTTCCTCAAAGACTATGACGTCGAGATAAGTTCCGTAATGGTAAAGGCTAACCTCGTTACGGGCCCCGCAGGCACCACACTCGAACAGGCAAAGGAAATCCTCCAGGAACACAAAATCGAAAAGCTCCTTCTGGTCAACGGCAAGGGCGAGCTGGTCGGGCTGATCACTATGAGGGACATCGACCGCGTCCAGCAATATCCGATAGCCGCGCGAGACAAGCGGGGCAGTCTCCGCGTCGGAGCGGCCGTCAGCGTCCACGATTACGAGCGGATCGAGGCCCTGATAGCGGCGGACGTCGATATTATCGTAGTCGATACCGCTCACGGTCACTCCCAGAACGTCATCGATACCGTCAAGAAAATCAAGGCTGAGTACGACATCGACGTAATCGCCGGCAATATCGCGACCACCGAGGCCGCCGAGGACCTGATAGAGGCCGGCGCCAACGCCATTAAGATCGGCATCGGACCGGGTGCGATCTGCACTACAAGGGTAATCTCCGGAGTCGGGGTCCCGCAGGTCTCCGCGATAACCAACTGCGCCAAGGTCGCCGCCAAGCACAATATACCAGTTATCGCCGACGGCGGAGTAAGGCAGTCCGGCGATATCAGTAAGGCAATCGCAGCCGGGGCCTCGAGCGTGATGATCGGCTCGCTCTTCGCCGGTCTAAAGGAAAGTCCCGGCCAACTGGTCATCTACAAGGGCCGACAGTTCAAAGAATACAGGGGTATGGGCTCACTTGGCGCGATGGTTAAAGGCTCGGCAGAGAGGTACGGCCAGAGCAGCTCTACCGAGGCAAGCAAGCTCGTTCCCGAGGGCGTCGAAGGTCGCGTACCGTATCGCGGAACGCTGGGCGATTTTGTATATCAATTAGTCGGCGGACTGCGGGCCGGGATGGGCTATTGCGGGGCGCGCAACATCGAAGAGCTGATGAAAAAAGGCAGATTCGTCCGCATAAGCGCCGCTTCCGTCGCCGAATCGCACCCGCATGACATACAGATAACCAAAGAGGCCCCGAACTACTCGGCGTCTTTGCCCTTCGAAGACTAAGCATATTCGGCGGGCCAAGTTGTCTGATTCTGCCTTGATGAATCTGGCTTTTGAGGCTGGGCTGATGAAAAGATCAGAACAGCCCGCGAAGCCCCTCCACTATTGAGC
>CAYNKU010000215.1:0-1224 GCA_964397865.1 uncultured Pirellulales bacterium
ATGTATAAAAAGTATTTTTTAATTGCTGCAGGCATAGTTATCTTTTGTTTCGGAGTAAACTCCTGCATATGTATCAATTGCTGTCGGTTCAACAACAGCGTCGCTGACAGGCAGGTCAGCATAGATCAGCCAATGCCTGAAGGTATGATCTTTTCGGTCCGTACGAGTCACGGATTTATAAATGTGACCGGCACAGATGAAAATCACTGTTACATAACAGCTTATATCAGGGTCCGGGCGGAAAGCACCGAAAAGGCTAATGAGATCATCGACTCGGTCAAAGTCGGATTCAAAAATTCAGACAATCAGGTTGCGATAGTTGTAGATAAGCCGAAAAGATTTAGGGATTATGGTGTTTATATAAGCTACGATATTCGGCTGCCCAAAAAGACGAACGTCAACCTTAAAACAACTCACGAAAAAATCGAATGCCGGGATTTAACTGGAAATGTTACCGCATCGACCACACACGATCCTATCATCTGCTCCGCTGTTAAAGGCGATGTAAACCTCAATACCACCCATGACAAAATCAGGCTGACGGATATTACCGGAAAAATCAGGGCAAGGACAACACACGATCCGATCGAAGCTGAGCGCATAACCGGCCCGATGGAACTCAGCACCAGCCATGACAGAATTGTATGTAGAGAGATCAACTCGCAAAAACTGAGAATCAGCACAAGCCATGATAATGTCGACATTTTTTTCTCCCCCGCAGTCAATCCCCTAATCGATGCTAATGTAGTGACATCGCACGGCAATATCGTTTTTCATCTGCCGGACTCCTTTGCGGGCGAAATCGCAATGTCCACAACACACGGCAAAATAAGAACGGATGTACCCCTGGTAGTCCGGGGCGAAATATCAGAAAACAATATAACCGGCTCCATCGGCGAAGGCGCAGGAAAAGTCAGCCTGAAAACAACACACGGCTCAATAAATCTAAAAAAACAATAAGCAACTACCTAATGGTAAAAAATTTCGGGAAATCACTTGTTGAACTTTAGACATTGATTTACGCCGATGGACACAGTTTATAATTTATTTCTCTGTGCTCTCTGTGTTCTCTGTGGCTATCTAATTTTTTGTTTTCTCTGCGGCTGATAAAAAATGGAAACAGTATTAATAATAGAAGACGATTCGTCGATGCTGCGGGGGTTGCAGGATAACTTCGAGTATGCGGGCTATAAAGTAATAACCGCTTCTGACGGTGAAGCCGGC
>CAYNKU010000215.1:1324-4433 GCA_964397865.1 uncultured Pirellulales bacterium
AGAAAGCAAAAAGAGCAAACCCGCTACGAATTCGGCGATTTTGTCCTCGATATTTCCGCCCGCAGGCTCTCCAAAAGCGGCCGGGAAATCAAACTCTCGCCCAAGGAGTTTAAGCTGCTCGAATTTTTCTTAATCAAACAGGGCAGGGCACTGACCCGCGACGAGATATTAAACGCGGTCTGGGGTTACAGCAGCTTCTCCGGCCATCGCAGCGTCGACCGCTTCGTGACAACGCTTAGAAACAAGATCGAACCCGACCCGCACAACCCGACTTTTATCCATACCCTCCGCGAAATAGGCTATAAATTCGAACCCGCCGATCGCCAATAAATGGCCAACAGCTATTAAACAGAGTCATATCTCAATATCATCTGAGAGAATTTATCCGCAAAGCTATGGTTTTAATGCCTTTTGGTCTTCCATAATGGGATGAAATTCTTTTTGCCTGTCATTTATCTCAGGCCAGTTAGGCTCGGGGACGCCGTCACGAAGAACATGAGGCGTTATAAATAGCGTCAAGACAGTGTTATTGACTTTCTTTTCCTGATTACGAAACAGCGACCCTAACAGAGGTATGTCACCCAGCAATGGCACTTTGTTTTGAACCTCTGTCATGGCCTGTTGACGTAAACCGCCAATTACGAGAGTTTCGGACTCGTTGACCGTAACTACAGTCCTGGACTCTCTCTGAGTCTGTTCAGGCAAGCTGGAGTCTGAAGAAAAGGTAAAACTTCCAACTTTTACGCCAACAGACATTCGAATACGGCCGTCAGCCAGCAATGTCGGCGTGATTCGCCCTTCGGTGTCTGCCGAGATATCACTTTTCTTCACGACAGGCCTACCGGCAACATCAAAACCCTCGTTAAAGAAATAATTTAACACTTTACGGATTTGGATGATTGCTTCCTGCCCGGCCATAGCTACTGTACGCGGATTGGCCAATATAGTACCTTTTCCATCCTGAACAAGTGCATTCAATCTAAGGTAGAAACTGCTTGGCAGGCTGCCTACTCCAGAATAGAAAAACTGCGTCGGCCCGGTGTCTGTGGCCAGTGGTGCGAATCCGGAGTCTCCTGTCAAGTTGTACGCAGTTCCCCCCAGGGTATTGAAAACACCTCCATGGCCCTCAGCATAGGTCCAATCAAGACCAAGACTGCGGTTGGCTTCTTCGGTAAGTTCTACTGCCAATAGATCGACCAGTATTTGAGGTGATGCACGATCAACATCCTTTAGAGCGGCTTTAAGGAAAGGGAGCAAGTTCGCGGGACCTTCGTAGAACAGGAAGTTACCAGGTATATCTGCAGTAAGGTATTGACTGTAGCGCGCAGGCAATACGTTCAATACTTCGTCAACTGTCTTGTGTTGAGGGGTAATCACCTCGGCCACGAGCCGGTCATCATCCTGAACAACAGTGACAGGAAGTTCTTCTGTCGCTGTTACACTGCCTTTCGGGACAGCGGACTCCGAAATAATGGGTTCTGTCTTTGTTCCGCGGCCTACTGGAGGACCATCAAAGTTAGCAGCAAGCGGCCCTACTACCTCTGTCGGTAAATCCAGGCGGTAGACATTAGGGCGTATGATTTCGTCTTCCCGACTGATGATTTCCGCAATGGAGAGCAATATAGATTTTCCGTCAGGTGAGAAACTGATATTCGCAATGTCACTATGGTGATCAGGACCAAGTATCATTTTGAAATCCTGTTGCTCGCCATATAACAGGATTTCGTGCCTCTTCTGAGTGGCAACTTCATAGAGACTCAATACGTGACGGGTTTGCTGGTACTCCCGCTCGGTGTCCCAGTTTCTGACATCATACCGTTGGTTGTACATCAGAATACGCGTGCTGTCATAGGTCCACTTGATAACCTGGACGCGTTCGTGCAAACTATCCTGGTTTGGATACGTTGTGAAGATCGTCTGATAGCCTCCAGCCTCAGGATCCACCAGGTAGGCCGTATGGATGTCCTTGCCCTGGGCATCGAAGCGGTCTCCTCGCGAGAGCAGCCATCGGCCGTCCCACGACCACCGCAGGATATCCGTGTTGAGCTGCTCCTCAGTGGATGGCGACGAGGCCTGCGTCAGGTTGCGTGCTCCGCTGCCATCGGCATGGGCTACCCATACGTCGTTCCGCTTAAGGCTGCGTTCGGTCTGCGTCATATCGATATTACTGGTAAAGGCCACGAGTTGATCATGGTTGCCTGGAGGACGCCAGGCGGGAGGGCCGTTTTTGATGGCCTCAGCCCCGATATTGGTCAGGAGTCGGAGATTGTCTCCGTCCTGTTCGCTGACCACCACATCGTAGCTTCCATCGCTGGCCATACTGCGAAAGGCCAAGTGCGGCGGTGAGGTATAACTCCAACTGGCATGTCGATTTTGGCCACGCGAGGGTAAAACATCATGACTTGTGCGCCTCTGGATATCGTACACCGTCACATACCGGGTGCGTGAGGCCCCTCTACGGGTCTTGAAACATATGTACTGATCGTCCGGCGACCAGACCGGCCCCTCCTCGTCATCCAGATTGAGGCGGGGATACGGTTTGCTGGCGGTCAGAGTTTCCTCAGTAGTAAGGTCATAAATATATGCCTGAGCTTGGCTGTTATCACCTGAAGCATTGGCAAAGAGATAAGCCACCTTATCTCCCCCCCAGGACCACTTGGCATAGTAAGGGTAACCGATAGGGCTGATAGATTGGGCATTCGAACCATCGCCATCAGCAATATACAACTGATGCTGCGATGCACTGTGACGCACCAGATAAAGTATCTTATTGCCATGAGGAGCCCATGAAATAGCAACTGACTTTCCATCATCTGTTAAAGGGATAAGCTGAGCACCATTGGTTAATAGCCCTGACATGGCTGGATTATTCTCTATAAAACCTAAGCCCCAGGCTACTATCAATGCCCACAGTATTCTGTAAATGAATTTGACTTGCCTTTTTATTCCAAACATCTATAAATCCTTATTTTTAGTTGGGCAAATAGGCATCCTCATCCATTTGCGGATAAACACTATATGATCTGGGAAGATCAATACTAACAATATTAAAAACCGTTAAGCAAAGAGAATTAAGCTACCAAAATAATATGCATTTGCAAGAAAATAT
>CAYNKU010000216.1:0-4411 GCA_964397865.1 uncultured Pirellulales bacterium
AGCGGGCTGCCGACGGGGAGCAATCGCTACTTTGCCCGGGCCTATGACGGGGAGGCGTGGAGCGCGGTCAAGGACACGACGGGCACGGTCAACCCGTCGGGGACGCCGAATCAGCCGCCCCAGATCGGTTCGCTTTCGGACAGTCCAGACCCGGTCACGCAGCCCAACAACCTGGCCCTGACGGCCAACAGCGTGAGCGATCCGGACCCGGGTGACAGCGTGTCGCACGTGCAGTTCTACCTGGACAGCAACGAGAACGGCGTGCTGGACTTTGGGACGGACGAGCTACTGGGAACGGACACGAGCTCAAGCGGCGGCTGGACGTGGGTGGGGGCGAGCAGTGGGCTGCCGACGGGTACGAACCGTTACTTTGCGCGTGCGTATGACGGGGAGGCGTGGAGCGCGGTCGAGGATACGACGGGTACGGTCAATGCGCCGCCGAATGAGCCGCCCACGATCGGTTCTCTCTCGGACAGTCCGGACCCCGTCACTCAGCCCAGTAACTTGACCCTGACGGCGAGCGGCGTGGCCGATGCGGACGGCGTGGTGGTGCTTGTCGAGTTCTACCGCGATGCGACCGGCAACGGGACACTGGAGCCGCCGATTGACCTGCTGCTCGGCGCTGGTGTCTACCTCGGCGGCGGCACGTGGGAGCTTGTCGGCATCGGCACCTCCGCCTGGGGACCGGGCATGCAGACTTACTATGCCAGGGCGGAGGACGAGGACGGCGTGTGGAGCAACGTCGTGTCCACAACGGGGGAAGTGGTGGGCGGAGCGGCGATCGATGTGGAGCTGGTCCCTTGCCTCTCACCTGCGGCGTCGGACACGGCGACGACCTTGCCCGTTGCCATCTCCGAGGCCCTGGTTGGCCAGGACTTCTACGTCGAGGTCTGGCTCAAGAACGTTGACGATTCGCCCAACGGCATCACCGGTGGCTACGTGGACTTTTCCTTTGATCAGTCGCTCGTTACCGGCGGCGCTGTTGACAACGGCGGCGTCTACACTGTTTTCGTCTCGGGGTCCATGGACAACGGGTCGGGCCTCGTGGACGATCTGGGTGGTGATGCAGCGCCCGGCGGGGTCGATCTCGGCGACGACGAGTGGGTGCGGCTAGGCTACGTGCAGTTTGCGGCCGACGAGACGGGCACTGTTCAGTTCACGTCTGCCGCCGGCGTCGATACGCTGGCGCGAGTCAGCGAAGGAGCCATCGCCTGGGCGCGCGCCGAGATGAACGCGCCGCAAGTGGAGCTGGAGATCGTCAGGTGCATCTACGACATCGACGGTGACGGGTTCATCGGGACCGGCGACTACTCCTACTTCACCGCTGCGTGGCACGGCGAGCCCGGCGATGCGAACTGGGACGAGCGAGCGGACTTCGATGGCGACGGCTGGGTGGGCACCAGTGACTACTCCTGGTTCAGCCCCAACTGGCATAAGAACGCGGACGACCCATCAATCGTCTGCCCGCCGCCGGCCAGGGGATCAGGGATCCCGGACGGCAAAGCCATGTCTTTCCCTGACGGCCGTGCGTCGGAAGGTTCAGGCGGCATGGCCAGCGTCCCGATCAGCGGGCCGTCGGGCCAAGGGTTAGACCCGGTTCTGGTGCACGACTTGGCAGACGCTGCTCTGATCAGCGGCTCGTCGCGGAGCAACGCGCGCCTCAGCGGATCGACGCTGGCCGAAGTGCTAACGATCGGCGAGGCAGATCACCTTCGGGCTGACGCCGGCTGGCTCCTGAGTGGATTGGGAACCGCTTGCGACGACGCGGCGTACGCCAGCGGTCGAAGCGCGCTTGAACGAATCGGCGTCGGCGGCATAGCTTGACCTGAGGCCAGTCTGGCGGGAGTGGAACGCAGACGTGTAGGCAACGACGGGCTGTAGCCAGATGCTGGAAAGGACACCCGATGAACCTGCGTGGACTGTTCGCACGAGAGGAGAGGACGCGAAGCCAGGCCTGTCGGCTTGGCCTCGAGCAGCTGGAAGCAAGGCTTCTCCTCGATGGCGCAATCGATGTCGAACTGGCGCCTGTGCCCTTACCATCCGCTGCTGACACTGCGGCGGCATTGCCCTCGACCGTTTCAGAAGTCAGCGTGGGGGCGACATTCTACGTCGAAGCCTGGATCAGAAACGCCGACGGCTCGCCCAACGGGATCACGGGGGGCTATGTGGACATTTCGTACGATTCCTCGCTGTTAACCGGCCAGGGGCTGAGTAACGGCGGCATCTACACGGTCTTCTCCTCGGGCACGATCGAAAACGGGGCCGGTCTGGTAGACGACCTGGGAGGGAATGCCTCACCGGGCGCGGTCGATCTGGGGGATGATGAGTGGGTCAGGCTGGGGTATGTGGAGTTCACGGCCGCTTCTGCAGGCGAGGTGGACTTCATGGTTTCTGCGGCAGTGGACGGTTTTGCCCGTGCTGGCGAGGGCGCGATAGCGTGGCAGGACATCGAGATGAACGTTCCCCCAGTCGGGCTGACGGTCCTGCCTGCAAACGTAGCGCCGACCATTACCCTCGACGACCCTGCTCTCGGCACGAACGTGGCCCCGGGCGGCGTCTACACGATCACCTGGACCGACTCGGACCCGGACGGCAACGCGCAGATCAGCCTCTACTGGGATATGGACACCGGCTCTGCCAACAACGCGCCCGGCGACGAGGGTACTACCTGGGGCGGCATCGCGACCGGCATCAGCGAAGATGACGCGGCCGACTCGTACGGCTGGACCGTCGACGCCCCGGCGGGCACCACCTTCTACCTCTACGGCACGATATCCGATGGCGTGGCGACCGATGACGACTACACGGCGACGACGTTGCATGTGAACGTTCCCCCCACGGTCACGCTGGACGACCCTCCTCCCGGCGTGACGGTGAGCCCGGGCGACGTCTGCACGATCACCTGGACCGACTCGGACCCGGACGACGACGCACAGATCAGCCTCTACTGGGATACGGACACCAGCTCCGCCAGCAACACGCCGGGCGAGGAGGGCGCCACCTGGGGCGCCATCGCGGCCGGCATCAGCGAGGATGACGCCACGGACTCCTACGACTGGACCGTCGGCGCGCCCGAAGGCGCCAGCTACTACCTTCTGGGCATCATCGACGACGGCCAGGCGACCGACGAGGACTATACGGCCACCACGCTTCGCGTGAACGCCCCGCCCGCCATCACGGCCGCGGAGATCCCGCCGGGCACCGAACGCCACCCGGGCGAAACCTACACCGTCGCGTGGACGGATTCCGATCCCGACGATAACGCCCAGATCACGCTCCAGTGGGACGTTGACACTGACCCGGCCAACAACTCCCCCGGCGATGAGGGCACCACCTGGGGCACCATCGCCACGGGCATCGGCGAGGCCGATCCGGCCGACTCCTACGACTGGCAGGTGGACGCCCCGGCCCCCGGCCAGTATCACCTCTGGTTCTCCATCACGGACGGCTACGCGACCGACTCCGACGTGACGGCCAACACCATCGAGGTGGTCGAAAGCGTCGCCGTCCTCGCCACGCATACGTACAACGACGGCGTCGTCGTGAGGCTCTACGACATTGATCCGGGCAACGGGGTCCCGTCGTCGGACATCGTCGCCTGGTCTTGGGGCGAGTTCGGCTGGGGTCGGACGGACGTGGTAGTCGACGCCGGCTTCTTGGGCGACCAGCTCATCAACCTCATCATGCTGTTCGGGGACGGGACCGATACGGCCGACCTGGGCATCGAGGTGACGGGGAATGCGGGCCTCGCCAGCCTGATCGACGCCCGGACGAATCCCCAGCCCCTCGGCTTCCTCGCCAGTGACGGTTACGTCGGCACCGTCAGCCTGGGCGCCGGGATCACGGGTGCGGTGTTGGACTCCGGGCAGTCGCCCACGGCCATCTTCAGCGACGACTACGTCCGGACCGTCATCGCCAAGGGAGACGTGGACGGGGACCTGGTCGTGGGCGGCAACCTGACGCTGCTCCAGGTGCTCGGCGGCGACCTGAACGGGGATGTCACTCTCACCGGAAGCAACGTCGGCACCGTGATGGCCATCGCCATCGGCGGCCAGGGCGGCAGCGTTGCGGGCGACATCGTCACGCCGGGCGGCAACGTCACGACCGTCATGGCCATCGGCGGCGGCATATCCGGCAGCATCCAGGCGTCGACGGGAAAAGTCGGTAGCGTGATGGCTATCAACGGCGCCATAACGAGCCCGACCATCCACGGTCAGGCAGGCGTGAACCTGGTCCAGGCCATAAACGGCGGCGTCGCCTCTTCGATCACGTCGGGCGCGTCGCTCGGCACCGTCATGGCGATCAACGGGGATCTCGATCTGAGCGGTGGTCGCTCCATCTCGGCCGGCTCGACTGTCAACGCCCTCATGGCCATCAACGGCGACATTCTGGGCGACGGGGTGACGAGCCC
>CAYNKU010000217.1:0-462 GCA_964397865.1 uncultured Pirellulales bacterium
GAAAAGCAGCGTCTTTACTCTCTCTATAGCCGGTTCGATCGGCTCGATTACGCTTATATTAACCCGCTGCCCCGGCTCCATAATATCGACCCCTTAAATACCGCTCAATAAACCCACTGCGCCCAACATCATCGCTATCACTCCTCCAACTCCGCTCTCTCTTAACGGAATTCTCACCTGCCTCACACCAAATGTCAAGAAATATTACCGCCTCCAGTTTGTCCTCCGAGTCCCAACCGAAGGTCGGGGTTTTTTCACACCCCGCGGATACCGCCGGCCGGTGAAAAAGATGCCATCTTGCACAAAGCCCTTTTACCATATATAAACGATGGAACATTATATTGATGAAAAATTCTCGCAATTTGTCGAAGAATAAGAATCCGGGCGCTTGCGCTCGCGACTTGTTGGGGTTAGCGGGAGGTTATTATTCGGGCGCTTGCGGTTTGTGGGGGTGGTAAGTTG
>CAYNKU010000217.1:472-4408 GCA_964397865.1 uncultured Pirellulales bacterium
GTTGTGTGGGGGAGGGATATTTTGGAGGAAAGGGGGGGGGCGTGCCGATATATAAGGGATAGGTAGTTGATGAGTCTGTTGATGTAAATTTTATCGGACGTTAGGATGGCAAAACCAAGGGTGAAAGAGCGAAAAACGCATGTTCTGGCGGCAGAGTGTCTTGCGGTCGCGGGACTTTTGTTTCTTTTGTTCAGTTGTATGAGTTTCGATATCGCTGATTGGCCGAGTCGGTTCGTTTATCCTCATAACGGCGATGCGAGTAATTTCTGCGGGCCGATGGGGGCGTTTTTTGCGTATTATCTTTTGTATTACGCCGGGCCGGGGGTGTTTGTAATTCTGGTGTCGCTGATATGTTTGCTGAGTGTGGGGATCTTCAGAGAGCGGGTTAATCAGCTCTGGCTGCGGTTGGTTGGTATGGCACTTGTCGCGGCGGCGGTATCGAGCAGTTTTTATTTTTTCTGGCCTAATAGCTTTTATGAATTTCCGATGGGTTCGGGCGGACTCGTCGGGGTCGGGGCGGTGGAATTTTTGCGGGGTCATTTCGGTTTGCTCGGCACTTTCATATTGATCGCGGCGACGTGGGTAGTCGGGCTTGTGCTTTTGGCGGACGATGCCTTGATCGTGTGGCTTAAGATTTTTGGCGGCGGTCTGAAGAGGACGGCGGGGGGGATAGTTCCGGCCTGGTCGGCGGCGAAGGAGCGCAGCGAGGTTTTAGGCGAGATATGGCGGAAGTTAAGCGCAAGCCAAAAGGCCGCGATGGAGGATATGAAATATTCGTTCGACAAGGACCTGGAACTTGAAAGCCGGGTGCGGACCGGATCGCTTGTCGGAGCGGAGGCGGAAAAATCCGGGCGGGATAAAACGATAAAAGTCAAGGAGGCGAAATCGCAGGCTACGCAGGGCGGTTATATCCCGAAGAGTTACGAGGATTATACGCTGCCGCCGTTGGAGCTTTTGGATGAGCCGCAATACGGTTACGCGGCGGTTCAGGGGACGGTTATCAAGGCCAAGGCGTCGGCGCTCGAGGGGCTTTTGGGTGAGTTCAATGTAAACGCTCATGTTGTCGCGGCCGATACCGGGCCCGTGGTGACGATGTTCGAGCTGGAGCTGGGTGCGGGGGTTAAGGTGAGCCAGATAAGCTCGCTCTCGAATGATATCGCCAGGGCCCTTCAGGTCGGGGCGGTTCGAGTTGTTGCGCCGCTGCCGGGAAAGCACACGATAGGTATAGAGGTTCCGAACAACGAGAAAGAAAAGGTTCGGATGAAGGATATGCTGCAGCTCGCGGGCGAGCGGCCTGAGCGGATGTCGATACCTCTTTTCCTCGGCAAGGATTCATCGGGCGATGCGCTTGTGAGCGATTTGACGACTATGCCTCATCTGCTTATCGCCGGCACGACGGGATCGGGTAAGAGTGTCTGCATCAATAGTATCATTACGAGTATTCTTATGACCAAACGGCCCGACGAGGTGAAGATGATCCTGGTCGATCCGAAAATGGTGGAGATGACGGCGTTTAATAATGTGCCTCATCTTATGAGTCCGATCATTACCGAGACCAAGCGTGCGGTTCAAGTTCTCGAATGGGCGACGGTCAAGATGGACGAGCGTTATTCGATCCTGGCTGAGGCGAGGGTAAAGAATATTACCGATTATAACAGGCTGGGCGCGGAGGAGATAATCGCCAGGTTCGCTCCGAGCAGTCCCGAGGAAGAGGCGAAGATACCGAAGAAGCTGACGTACGTGGTGATCGTGATCGATGAACTGGCGGATCTGATGATGACGGCACCGAAGGAGATCGAGGCATATATCGTTCGTCTCGCGCAGAAGAGCCGGGCGGTCGGGATTCATATCGTTCTTGCGACGCAGCGGCCGCAGGCGACGGTGGTAACGGGACTTATCAAATCGAACATGCCGACGCGGATAGGTTTTCGGGTTGCGGCGAGGATGGACAGCAGGATAATTCTCGACCAGAACGGCGCCGAGACCCTGCTCGGCCAGGGAGATATGCTGTTTCTCAAACCCGGAACGAGCGATCTGATCCGTGCTCAGGGGGCGTATGTTGACGAAACGGAGGTTCGCCGGATAGTCAAGCACCTCAAGGAGGTCGCCGAGCCGCAGTTTCATCCGGAGCTTACCCAACTTGGCCGGGTCGATATCTCGGATATGGAAAAGGATGAGTTTTTCGATGAGGCGGTTCGTGTTGTTCTCGAGAGCGGGCGGGGGAGCGTATCGCTATTGCAGCGGCGGCTCAGTATTGGTTATGCCAGAGCGTCGCGGATAATAGAGATGATGGCGGCTTCGGGTATTCTCGGCGAATATAAGGGTAGTCAGGCGCGGGAAGTGATGATGACGCTGGAGGAATATGAAGAGCTGCTAAGCGATATCGATGAGGGTTCTAAAGACGATGCCGAATCTAATGGTGATTCTTCCGAACCGGTGTATGTCAGCGAGGGCCAGCGAGGCTACGTGGCCGTGGACGAGGAAGAAGATTAAAAGCCGCCTCTTACATTCCTCCTGGCATTTCCCCCGAAGAACCTTTCATTGGGTTGGAATCGTTCTCGCGGGAAAGTGACCTCTTTGTATTTTGCCTCGAATTGTCGTCTTGCGGCTTCGATGCTGGCGGTAATCGCTTCTGTGTAATTGTCGAGGTCTTTATGGGGCCGGGATATATTTAGTGCCCTTTCATAATCTCTCAGCAGCCGGTTCAAAGTCGCGACAAGCTGCTGTGTCAGTACTTCATGCCTTTCCATTTGGTCTTGCAATGCGAATTCCCGCCGACCGTGCCTATAGTAGCCTCTTGGTATGTTTTCGCGGTCGAGGCCTATGACCTTGTTTACGCGTTCCATATCCGCTTCGATGGTGGCTATCTGGTCGGACAGGGCGGCCACTCGCCGTTCGGTGGTGTTCATTGAGGCTATCATACCGTCGAGGATGGTGCGGTTTCGTTCGAGCTGGCGGCGGGCTCTTACCATTTTGGTGTCGCGAATTATTCTGGCTTTGGCGGCCTCGAATTCGGCGAGCAGGTCCTGACGTGAGGTTGCGACTTTATCGGCCAGGCCGTATTTAACGGCGTCGGAGGCGGTCAGGGTCAGCGGTTCGCCTTTTTTGCTCATGGTTCGCACGAGGACCTGGCCGGATTTTCTTTTTCCTGCTTCGATGAGGGACAACACATCGCCCCGGCGGACTTCGATGACTTCGATATCGTTATCGATCAGCGCGTTTACGAGCAGTTCGGGCCGTTTGTTTCGTTCGATGATCGAGGCGACGGTTGACTGCCACTGTTGCGGCGTGGCGGTATAGCCGGCGATGACGGGTTGAGTCTGCCGGCCTTCTTCCGGCTGTTGAGGGGCCCAGAGGTCCTGGCCGCTTATCGAGGCGCCTTCGCGCATGTAGACCTTGTCGCAGGCGAGCGCGACCATTGCGCCGGCTGAATACGCACCGGCGAATTGGCCGTCGCCGATGTAGGCGACAGTAAGGCAGTTATCTATTCGGCCTATAGCGGCGCAGAGGGTCTGTGCGACATCGGCTCTTCCGCCCGGGCTGTCGATATCGATCATAATAAAAAGCGGTCCCTGGTTGGCGGCGGTGAGCAGGGCTGCTTCGAAGGCTTCGGCCTCGACGAAAAGATTGACCGGGTCTTTTATAGAGAAGACGTATACAGTATTTTTTCTGCCGAGGCGGTTCTGCCTGATCTCAAATGCCCCGAGGTCGAGGTATTCGGCCCTTTTTCCTTCTACGCGGACCTGGGTTTTACCGGCCTTTTGTATCTTGACGACGTAGCCGTTGAACATTCTGCCGCTGCTTCGCTCGACGAAGGTATCCGCCAGGGAGGTGGAGACCGCCAGCAGCACTGCGAGGATCATAACCTTATATTTAGCCATGGTTTTTCCCTCCGGTTAATTTTTTCTTCTATTAACATTATACCATTTGACGGCC
>CAYNKU010000218.1:0-4390 GCA_964397865.1 uncultured Pirellulales bacterium
GCGTAGACCGGCAGGCGTGTAAGCTGATTTCGGTGCATTATTTCGCAGGCTTTTTCGGGCGATTCGGTGACCGGACAGAGGATCATATCGACGCGGGGCTTGAGGCAGTCGCGGACTTTCAAGAAACCGAGTTCGACGATTTCGGCGAGCAGTTTATTCTCGTCGGCGGTAATCATTCCGCTTTGCCTGCCGGCGTCGATGAGCGATTTGAACTCGGCGGTTGTTATTGATTTGGCGGGTTTTGCCGGGCCGAGAATCAGCCTGAGGGCGGGTTCGGCGATGATGAAGCGAAAGAGGAACACTATCGGGGTGAAAATCCGCGTGACCAGATACGCGGGCGTTGCGGCTGCAATGCTGAACGGCTTGGAATTGGAATACGCAAGTGATTTGGGCAGTATCTCGCCGAATAGTAAAACCATCGCGAAAGTCAGACAGGCGGTGACCGCCGCGGCGACGGGGCCGATTTGATGTTCGATATTGACAATGAGGATGCTGGCGGAGGCGTAGAAAAGGATGTTGACAGTCATATTACCGAATAACAGGCAGCTTAGCAGATTGGCCGGTTTGTTCACGAGAGAGGCGGCGAGGTTCCAGAGGCGGTGGTCCGATTTTTTCAGAAGTTTCAACTGTCTGGGTGAGAGATTAAAGAAAGCGGTTTCCGAACCGGAGAAAAAAGCCGAGCAGGCAAGCAGTATTATCATCAGGATTATATGGCCGATATATTCGTAAACCTGAGCCATAATCGCCTACCCTGTCTGCGGCAACACTATTTTGAAGTGCGTCTGCTTGTTTGGCGTCGAGCGTACCGAGATCGAGCCGTTGTGGTAATCGATTACCTTTTTGCAAAATGCCAGGCCCATTCCGAATCCCGAATCGCGGGAGGGAGTTTTTTCGTTTTCGCGGTCCTTGGTGGAGAAAAACGATTCGAAAATCTTGTCGAGGTGCTTTTGCTGTATTCCGCAGCCGGTATCAGAGACCTCGATCTCGACGGCGTCGGCGGCGCTTCGGGCGGTGATGGTTAATACGCCGCCTCTGGGGAGCATCGCGTCGCGGGCGTTGAGGATAAGGTTCATTATGACCTGCTGAATCTGGACGGGCACGACGAAGATTTCAAGGTCGGCGGGTATCCGGATATTGACCGTTATGCCGTCTTTGGCAAAATCACGGCACAGACACGTGAAAATCTCATCGACGAGGGCATACAGCACGATACTTTGTTTTTCGACAGCTTCACCGTTAGCCATTGCGAGCATGGTCTGCATTATCTTCGAGGCACGGCGGCAGTTGGTGACGGTCTTTTGGAGGGCTTTTTGCGAAAGCCCGGTATCTTCGGAATCTTTCAATGCAAGCTCGGCATAGCTCGAAAGCGGGGTCAGCAGGTTGTTGATCTCGTGGGCTATCATGCAGGTGGTGGTGCCGATATTGGCGAGGGCCTGGAGTTGGCCGACTTTTAGCTTTAGATCATGGTTCTTTTGCTGCTGGTAAGCGAGGTTTTTGTGCAAAGAAAGACGTTTTTCGATAATACTTGTCAACTGTAAGCTCCTGTTATAAAATCAGCTTCTTTATTATTATCCGTGCCGGCTTTTCGACTTACAAGAGTTTATATCGACAGTCGGCGGGATTTTTCTTGAAATTCGGTAATATCGGCGTGCGAAGGCCGATTTTGTGTTAAGTTAGTAAAAATAATGGATGAGCAGAGGATTTTAGAGGAACTTACTGGTTTACTCGAGGCGGGCGGCGTTATAATACGCTCCGAGGGCCTCGGCGGTATCGGCGGCGGACTCTGCAAAATGAAAGGAGAGACGATTTTTTTTATCGATATCGAGGCGTCGGCATGCCAGGCGGCGGCAGTGTGTGCCGAGGCGGTCGCGGAGATGGTCGATATCGAGAATGTTTATATCAGGCCTGAGGTCAGGCGGTTTATAGACGATTACGGCAAAAAACATAAAAATTAGAGGGCAAACTTTACGGAGCGATTTGTTATGGCCAGGAAGTTTAACGAAGAAAACGATAACAAGGTGCCTTTGATCCTTGTCGTCGATGACGACCAGCAGAATCTGGAACTTATCCAGGCGTATCTGGAAGATGTGGAGTGTGAGACGGCGGCGGCGTATGACGGTTTCGAGGCGATGGAGTTTGTCAGCAGCAAGTCGCCCGATCTTGTTCTGCTGGATGTTATGATGCCGAAGATGAGCGGCTTCGAGGTTTGTAAGAGGATAAAAAACGATCCGGCTACGAAGGATATCCCGATCATTATGGTGACGGCCCTGCATGAGTTCGGCGATATCGAACGGGCGGTCGATTCGGGGACGGATGATTTTCTAAGTAAGCCGGTGAATAAGCTCGAGCTGCTGACAAGGGTAAAGACGATGCTGAAACTAAAACATCTCAGCGACAAACTCGAACGAACGCTCGCGTATCTTAGCGAAATAGAAAAACAGGCCCAGATCACCAAATCGGATTAACGGCGGTTGTTTGGGCAGCATAACGGTACCGCGCACAGAAAAACAGGTTTTGAGAATGTGGTTTTGATGCCTTAGCAGGGGTGATATCAAATTCCATCCTTTATGGCCAGCAGTATTACAGCCGGCACAGCTATCAATACCGGAAGTATGATAACCAAAAAATATAAAGCCAGAGAAACAATTGTATCAGTTAATCCGGGAGATTCCTGCATTAATTCAGTTATCAGGTTTTTGCTGATCTGGTATTTTTTAATAAATGGAAACGCGGCAAATGATTTTTGCTTGAGCAGTTGGAATATTTCGCGAAGGATCGACTCTTTATCAGGCTGAATTTGCTGAGTTTTGATTCGCTTTTTTGTTTTCGAATGAGCGGAGTTAACAAGGAGTTGTGACCGTAACCCGATCGCCATAGAGATTGCAAAGAAAATAAGGAAGGGGTCTCTTAAAATAATCGCGGCAATGGCCATTATCGATAGGCTGATAACAAGAAAAACTGATTTGAGCACCGGAACTTTTGAAAACAGCGCTACTTCGAACACTCTGCCGCCATCGAGGGGAACTATCGGCAGCAGGTTCAGATAACTCAATACAACTGAAAAGATGCCGCCAAAGAAAAGCGGCTTTATTTCGGTTCTTGTGCCGGCTATCATACATAAAGTGCCTACGATCAGCCCAAGGGCCGGGCCTGACAAAAATACTACCGCTTTTTGTAACACGGTCGCATCTGTTTTTTCCCCGAGCGTAGCGGCCCCGAACGGCAGAATAAGTATTTGCATATCCCTGTAGCCAAAGATGAGCATCGCGATATAATGGCCGAGTTCATGAACAATAAAGGCGCCGATGATAAACAAGGCTGCGCCAAAAGAAAACGCCGTACCGAAGATAGCTATACCGATAGCAAGGCCGACAACGAACACCATTAACTTCCAGCCAAGTCCGGAACCTTTTGGATTTAATACTTCTTCCAAATGAAGGTAGGCATTGACTTCGGCCTCGATCGGTATTTCTACCGGTTTGATATCCCCGGCTCCGACGGCTTTCGACTGGGCAGCTTTTAAGGCTTTTAACTTTTTTACTCCCCTTAAAGTTTTGAGGGCGTGCTTAATCGCAGGCAGAAGGCGCAATTGCCAGGTTGTCTGGTCCTGTGATTTCAGAAGGGCTTTCTCAATAAGTGAAGTTAAGTACTCATTGCTGCCTCGAATCTCGTTCGCGAGATAGTCGTGGGGATTAAGCTGAATCGATTTACGGTTAAGGTTCTGGAGCTTTTCAGCATGAGCGGTATACTGCTCTTGAAGTGTTGGAGCAAAAGGGTCATTAAGTATCACATTCGGGACTTCATCTATAACGTCGCACTGCGTACCATTTGGTGTCGTCAATCTGCTTTTATCGGAAAATATATTATTGAATTCGACTTTTACAGGTTCGTGAATATCAGGCAGAGGTGAAATGATCACGTTGGCATAGCAATTATTGTCTTCATTAAAATAGACGATATTCCATTGCTGATTGAAATTACTTACGAGCAAGCTATCAAGCAGATGCAGATGAGATAATGAAAAGCCGAGCTTTTGCAGCCTGATATCGATATCGAGCAAAAGCGTTTCAAGATACTCCGGCAGTTCGTTTAGCTGTTTGATTTCACCGTCGACTTTTTTAAATCGTAAACTCAGCAGATTTTTTAATATCATGAAATACTGCAAGGCTTTGGCAAATACGAAAAAACAGGCCATGAACAAAATAAACTTGGCAGGATTCATAGTGTCCCCATTTCTCCTTCTGAGAGCAATATAAATTACCCTTACGAATTTATATTTTATTGTGTCGGTTGGCGGGGGCGGTTTCCTTGAGCAGCATTTCCAGTCGTAGTAACGTCGCTTTTGCCTGGTAGGCGTAGCTCGATTCGGGGAATTTGTCTATAATGTACT
>CAYNKU010000219.1:0-4380 GCA_964397865.1 uncultured Pirellulales bacterium
CTGTTATTAGAAGTGAAACATTTGAGTACGTTGACGAATGCATTAATTATGATTTTCCTAAAGATATAAATATTTTTGAGCAAAGATGGGGCCGTTTCTTTAGAGTTGGTCGAAAAGGTAAATTCAAGATGGTTATTTTAAGAGACAAAACAAAAGTATTTGAATGGGAAAATAATTTAATAAACAAAATTAAAGATATTTTAAATTAGATAAATTTGTATGATATATTAAATTTTCAAATCCATCATTATTAATTTGAACATCTTGTCCAAACAGTGTTTTATATCTCATTTTTATATCTTTAATTTTACATGCATGCATTAGTTCTTCTCTAGCGCTATTATCTTCAAGTCCTCCACGTTGACGCAGAGGGTACTTTGTACCTTTTGGCCTCTGAGCAAGCCCGGCTGATGCATACATATGCACCATTCTACCTTTTTATCCAAAGTAGGGGTGTAGTAATCTCTTTGTTACTACGTATTTTCAAGAGTAGAGTGCATGCATGCATTGCTGATTGATCAGCGAAAGAACGATTGAGCTAATCCAGAAACTTTAGTTCAACTATGACTCGAATTTTATTAGACAACGCCACTTGTTTTTCCTTTCGTCTTTTTACGTTTTGGAAATTGTACTTGAGGCACTATTTGGTGACTAAATATATAGACAGGGGATCCATCGGCTGCATAAATGTCGGTTTTCCCAACACGTGTAAACATAAGGCTCAAGCGAATGATAGTACCATTTTCTAGGAGATATTCGTTTTTTGATGTTGAAATTGGTTTAGGATCAATATCTTCAACTATCGAATCTTGCAGGAATTGTTTAGTTAATTGCTTTGTTTCAGGTGCTCCTTTTTTACCTAAAGGTGCATCAACAACTAAGTGAACGTGATGATTAAAGTTTAAACCTTGAACCTTATCCAAAGGAACCCCTGGAGGTTTGAGAACCTTTTGAAGTGTAATTTTAACTCTAACAGTGCATCCATCACCAAGATCATAAATTGACCACTTTTCCCTTTTTACTTCAAATGGCACATCTTCCGGATACAATGACATCTAGCGTTCCTCTACGAACTCAAAACTTATTTTGCCTGGCAAATAGTTCGTTGAAGTAAAAATCTGTATTTCTTCGACAATGATTGTGTTAGAGCTGCTTGTTTTTTCTATTGATGGTTTAATTTTCCCTTTTTTCGGAATTTCTACGTGTATGTCATCAACAGTAATTGGTTCAGGCACAAATTTAAGTGTCTGAATTCTATCTGACATAGCAATCTAACAATTCGTATGTTTCTTAATAAAGACTTTGTGATAGAATTGCAGAATGACAACCCATTATTATGCATGCATTATTTTCTTAAGATTAACTGGTTGGCTTAGAAGACCCCATCCATGTGTGTATGCTCTGGATAGTAAGGTTCGCACTTGCATGCATGCTCGTGCATTATTCTCGTTCCCAAAAAAAATAATTTGTATCTATGTTTTTATTTTCTTTTTTTAATCCTCTAAACATTTTATTCGAGTCATTTAGAGGTGTTTTTTTCAAAAAGGTATACCAATAGAAGAGTATTGCAATGATGTATGCTTCATCGAAGCCAACCTCTTTGTGGGGGGCTATAAAATACATTTGTTCTTTTCTACCTGCTTCAAAGAAGCTCATCTCACGACTACAGAGACTTAAGGTAAAGAAGGATGCGAAAGAGGTCTTCGGAAAATATCTTAGAAACAGAAGACGCCTATTCCAGAAGCAGCGTGCCACATTAGCCAGGAAACTAGAGAATCCGAGACTAATTGAGATAAAGTTCCACACGTTCAGACACTGGAAAGCCACAACGCTCTATCATCAGACAAAGGACATACTGTTCGTACAAAGATTCCTAGGACACAGGAGCATCCAAAATACCTTAAAATATATTCAGCTGGATACGGCTCTCTTCAGCGAAGAGGAAGAGCAATTCGTGTGTAAGGCTGCCTCAACGGTTGAGGAAGCCATGAATCTTATTGAGCTTGGGTTTCAGCATGTTTGTGACTTCAATGGTGTGAAGCTCTTAAGGAAGCGTTCGTAATCTCCAAGTAACCCGGGAGAATTGAAAAGTAGCCCGGGAGAAACGGATTCCTAGGTACTAAGTTAGCAGTTTCAGCTCTCAATTTCCCTTCTTTTTCATCAAATCTAGGGTGGTCTGTTTGCCCATGTTATGTCTGATAAATTAAATAAGCCGAGGCTTGGCTGGGAAGAATGATAGACCTCATGGTCAGGTGGATCTTGAAGGAAACTCGATTTACAGGTGGTATCTTGTCGGGTTCTGGGCTGACATTGTCGGAAAATATGGTTCTTGGAGTGTTAAGCTATCTTATAATGAGTTTTGGAGAATACGTTCATCAGAATATTTTACATTTAATAAAGCATTCTTTTCAGGTTGAAACAACTATGCGCATACAAAAGTTAGCTTGAAAGATAATTTATAGTTGTAAAGTTGGTTTTAATTTAGGGTGTGAGTGTGCCCATTGAAAATCATCTACTAACAGGAGAAACTGTACTAGCCTCGTGTATGGAGAAAGAATTCACTTTTTTCTGCACGGATAAAAGAGTCATCAAGTACAAATCTGGTGGAACGTTTAAGAGAGAAATTATGCACGATTTGAGCTATAGAGAAATCAGCAGTCTATCTCTCGTTAATGAAAAAGGAAATAAAACCGTAGCCATAATTGGAGCTTTGATAGCTTTAGCTGGATTGTCAATTGAGGATGGTTTAATGTTAATTATTATAGGCGGAGCCCTTCTTGTTTATGGATTCTTGTATTCTAAGAATTGGTTTGAGTTCAAAGGTTCTGGGTTGCTACAAAACGAGGTAGAAGCAGGGAAGTGGCGACTACATAATGTGAATAACCAACAAGTTGAATACTTTGTAAGAACAGTTAGACAAACATTATCAGATCGAGATTATTAATCTGCGTATGTGGTTTGGCGGGGAAGGCGCGAAGCGCCGACCCGCCACGACTTGATAACTATATGACTAATTCAAACACTGGAGAGCGTAGTTTGTGTATAATGTGCACGTGTTTTCACTTTTTAGCTGGCTTTATCTTCCCCACCAGAAATCTCTGTCCCCCTTACCGATATATACACAAAAGATCACGAATCCAGCCAGCCAAGCGACAATAAATAATCCGTGCATAAAACCATTGAACCTTGATTGAAACATCGAATATAGAATAGCGGCAAATAGAAGCATAAAGCCAGTGGGAAACAACACTCTATTTCTTTCAGCCGATATCTGTTTCGGATACCCGTAAATTAAGAGATTACCACAGTGAGGACATACCGTATCATCATCGGTAATCTGTTTCTTACAGAAGGGACAAACCTTATTCTCTGAAGTTAAAACATAATTGCAGTAAGGACATACCGTGTCTTCGTCGGACACTAGTTTTTTACAAGAGGGACAGACCTGAACCATCTAATAAATTAAGTTACATCTAATAGAAAAACCTTGATAGAAGAGCTGAAAAGTAGCAGACATCTGAGCATGGAACAAGGTAGCCCAAGGGAGATTCAAACCCTCGACGAAGGTTTCAAAGACACACCCACTTATACCCTCGACGCCAAAGCATTCACCCCCCAAGACCCAGTCGACGGCGTCGAGAGAAGCCCCACGAAGACACTCGCCAACAGGACAAAGGAAAACACCGACCCCCCCAAAAAACAGAAAAAATTCACGGAATACACGGCAGCAGCAACAAACACAACCATAAAAAAAATTTCTCGATATCACAAGCTACCGGTGACAAAGGTAGCCCGGGGGAGATTCGAACTCCCGTCTAAGGCTCCAAAGGCCTCTATCCTTGTCCACTAGACGACCGGGCTCCAGCACGCACAAATACCCACCCACGATTATAAAACTATAACACAACAACCACGGCAAGGACGACGCCAACCACCAAAAAGGCCCCGACCCGAACCTCCAACACAACAAGCCTTTTAACACGGCGTGAAACATGGAGCGAGGACGACCATGAGCCTAACAGGGGAGCAGTTGAGGAAACTCAAGGCAAGAGCCCAGAACATGAAGCCCTCCATCCAAATCGGCAAGGACGGCCTCACCGAAGGCCAACTAGAGAGGATCAACCACGAGTTAGCCCACCACGAGCTCATCAAAGTAAAGTTCAACGACTACAAGGCCCAGAAGACCGAGCTATCCCAAGAGATCGCCGCCAGAACCGGAGCCACGCAGGTAGACCTCATAGGAAACACCCTCGTCCTCTACAAGCAGAGCCCATACCCGGATAAACGAAAGATCAAAGTCTAAACCAGAAATTTTAAGACAGCACAACTTTTTTTATATGGCTGTATCGGTTTCTGGGTTGAATAAGATGAAGATAGACG
>CAYNKU010000220.1:0-2552 GCA_964397865.1 uncultured Pirellulales bacterium
GATTTGTCCTCTCGCTATCCCAACATGCTCGAAAGCTGTCTTGCCATGCCTTTTATGAAGATCGGCGGCGGGTATCTTTATAAAGGCCTTACAGGCAGGGCGAGCGTTTTGTTCTATCTGATGATCAAAAGCCGTCCGTTTCAAAACGGAAATAAAAGAATAGCCATAATGACACTGCTGGTTTTGCTTTATCAAAACGGCAGGTGGCTCAGCGCTGACATACAAACCATGCATAACTTTACGATCTGGGTGGCGCAGAGTCTGCCTGAAGTCAAAGACGCGACAATAAAGGCGATAGAGGATTTTATTAAAAAATATATTGAGCAACTCCCCGGAAAACACGCGCGCTAACAACGGGCATCCTTCAGGTTGAATTCAGATTTCCTGCCAGGCGGAATGTGGTATTTCGTGCATACCCTGCGACCAGGTTCTTCCGTCTCTCTCGAATTCGACTTTCTTCGGGCCGATTCGAATGACCCTGACATCATCGACGATGGAGCCTTCGTAAATTATTTCCGAATTGATCATAGCCGCGGGTTTTTCGTCGCTGTAGAGTATTCCCGTTACTATTCCTTTTTTGAGGAATCTGGAAGGAGATATAGGCTGCCTTTTCCACAGCCTGCAAATTACGTTATCAGTAAGAACCGCTTTCAGAATCGGAGTATCTTTGCCCGCTGTGTACAGGCCGTATGCCGCGTTCCAGACCATCATGTTGGCCAAAAGGTAGAGGAAGAATACGTGGCTCCTTCTGGTTTTTTTGTGTGCGTTTTGTATCCGCGAGAAAAATCCGGCCGATGCGGGGGCACCTTCGGTTACCGAACCTCTATTCTGAAAAAGATATTTTGGAATCATTTTTCTGCATCGCCTCCATTAAATTAAGTGGGGACATATTTCGACAAAATACATTTCGGCAAATTATGAGGGTGTAATTAGTTAAAAAACCGTTTTTGACGAGATAAAATATATATGTATTTAAGCGTTAAAAATGGTGGGTACCCGACAGGATCGGACTTGACAGGGCCTTAAGGGCAGGTTATTCTGCGGGAAATTAAATTCAGTGTTGGAGGCGAATAGTCAGATGGCAAATAAAAGATTGAATCGGCGACAGTTTCTAAAAGCAGCGGGGGTTACTATCGGGATGCTGAGCATTTCGTGCGCAGAGGAAGTTAAAATAACCTCAAGCGGGAGAACAAGAGGCAGGAGAGGCGGCGGGCGGCCTAATGTCATACTCATTATGGCTGACGACCTCGGCTACCGGGAGACGGGCTGTTACGGGCAAAAGAAGATAAAGACGCCTAATATCGACAAGCTCTCGACGGAAGGGATGCGGTTTACGAACGCTTACACCAGTGCGCCGGTTTGCGCGCCGGCGAGGTGCAGCCTAATGACGGGCAAACACGGCGGACACGCACAGGTGCGCGATAATTACGAAATCGGCGAGTGGGAGAGCTTCGATGGGCAGTTGCCTTTGCTGGCTGATACGCCGACGATAGCGAAAATGCTAAAGGAGCAGGGGTATGTTACCGGGGCGTTCGGAAAATGGGGGCTTGGTGTGCCGGGATCGACGGGTGATCCGCTAAAACACGGTTTTGACCGGTTCTTCGGGTATAACTGCCAACGGCATGCGCATAATCTTTATCCGAGGCATTTGATAAGCGATAGTGGGACGGTTGAGTTGGCGGGGAACACGCGAGGGGTGACGGGTGAGACATATGGGCCAGGGGTTATAGCCGATGAAATGATAAAGTTTTTAGAGGCCAATAAGGACAAGCGTTTCTTTTTGTATTACCCGACGGTTCTGCCTCATCTTGCGCTTCAGGTGCCGGAGGAGGATTTGAATCAGTATAAAGGCAAGTGGCCCGAGACGCCTTATACGGGCGACTGGTATCAGCCTCATCCGACGCCGCGGGCGTGTTACGCGGCGATGATAAGTTATATGGACAGGCAGGTCGGGCGGATAATGGAAACGCTCAAGAAAAACTCCCTCGAAGACAATACCGTTGTTATATTCACCTCGGATAACGGAACGACGACGGCGAAGACGCAGGTGGATGCTGAATTTTTTGAAAGTGTGGGAGAATTGCGCGGGCTAAAAGGCAGTGTATACGAGGGCGGGATTCGTGTGCCGATGATCGTTCGCTGGCCCGGGCGGATCAAAGCCGGAGCGGTGAACTCTCTGCCGATAGCTCATTATGATTTATTCTCGACGATTGCGGATATCACGGGCGGATACGGACCGGCGGACTGGGCCGACAGCGTGAGCTTTTTTCCGACGCTGACCGGCAATGACCGCGGCCAGCGCGAGCATAAATATCTGTTCTGGGATTTTGCCGGCTATGGCGGGCAGTTGGCGGTACGGCTGGGGAAATGGAAAGGGGTTAAACGCGATCTCAGGAAAAATCCCGACGCCAAACTCGAATTATACGACCTCTCGAAAGACCCCGGCGAAAGCGAGGATATAGCGGCGAGATATCCGCAGGTTGCCGAGCGGATAGAGAGTATTATGGTCACGGCGAGGAGACGACCGGCGACAAAGGAATTCGAGTTCGGAA
>CAYNKU010000220.1:2652-4358 GCA_964397865.1 uncultured Pirellulales bacterium
AATTGCTCGTATAATCTCCCATCGTTTACGAACCTGCCGGCGGCACCTTCGCCGGTATTTATCTTTTCGAGGATGACTCTCATTTCAGCCATTGCTTTAGAGAGCTGTTCGCCGGTCTCGAGAGCGGCGGCGGCGAGATTTTCGAGCCTGGCGTCGGCATTTTCGATTGCCTCGGTTCCGGCGGAGGCAAATTTCTTAAATTCTTTTACGGTTTCGGTGGCCTGGGCCGTGACGTCGGCGAGATTGGCGATAGCCTCCCTGAGATGCTCCTTTGTGCTTTTGTCGCCGATGATATCGTTTGCGTTGTTTAGAAGTGCGCTGAGATCGTTAACGAGGCCGTCGAGTTTTTTCTGACTTTCCTCGGGGAAGAATTCACTGGTAATGCCGCTAGCTCCCTGCAAGAGACTCCCGTTTTTGAGAAATTCGCCGAGGGGCTGCTTTATGTCAAAGAGCGGGGCCTTGAATTCGATAAAGCTGCTGCCGAGGCCCCGAGTCATCAGTTTGACTTCGACATCAGCGGGGATATTGTCGTATCGGCTGTCGATATTTAGAACAACTTCGGTCTGATGATAAAATCGGCCCGTTTTCAAATCTTCGAGTATTTCGGGACGCCTGATACTTACGACGCGGCCGATCTGGTAACCGCAAAATCTGACGGGGGTATTTTCCTGAACGCCCGAAGCGGTCGGGAACCTGACATAAACCTTGTATGACTTGAGTTCGCTGATAGTAACGGGCAGGTCGCCGAACTTGAAGATGAGCCAGACAACCGAGCACGCCGCCAGTAAAACGAAGATGCCCACTTCGATATTTCGTCTTCTCTGGATACTTTCGTAATCGTTCACTCTTCGATTCCTTTCAAATCACCGCGGCCGGTGAGAAACAAATCCCTGATGGCCCGCAGTGGATAGCCGCTGTCGTTTAGTTTTTTTATCAGCCTGATTCTCTGAACACTTTTTTCATCAAAGAGCCTGCGGCCTGTGGGTGTGGTTTCGACGGCATCGATCAGTCCGACCATCAGGTAATATTGCAAAGATTGCCGGGAAATACCAGCTTTTTTTGCGGCTTTACCGATCGATATCAGTTCGCTTTTCCGGCTCAAAACAGGGCCTCACACGTTTTTTGTCAATTCTCCCGATTCGCGGGGCGGGAATTACTCCGCCATTTTCTTTAGTTGTTTTACAAGGGTCAAAAACGAATCGTTCACCTTTTCGAATCTCAATTTTTTCGCAGCACTATTGATATCGGCACCTTCGCGGGTTTTTATGAGCGCCTGTGGCGAAATCATCAATAAATAATCGAAGGGCTGGGGGATTTTGTGCTGATTGAGCCTGAAAGTCTCCCGGAGGAGCCTTTTAAGGCGATTTCGCCCTGCGGCGGAGATATTGGATCTTTTAACTGAAACCCCGACGCGCGGGTGGCCGCAATCGTTCGGGGCCATATATACGGTAAGCACCTCGTCGCTGAGACGGCACCTGCGTCCCATAATAGAGGCGAACTGACGGGTATTTAGAATCCTGTTTTTTTTCGGCAAAGTGTACTTTTTCAATCTACCACCTTGATTTAAGCGCTCGATCTTTCCGGCAAACGCCCGGCAAGTTCGCAGCCTCAGCGTTTCGTATGAATATAAACCGGCCGGGGCAGGATGAAAAGTCTAAAATACTCAAACTGATATCGTATTGCGTATATCGTCGTGCGTATTGCGT
>CAYNKU010000221.1:0-4355 GCA_964397865.1 uncultured Pirellulales bacterium
GCACTTCTTTGAGGCCGCGGTACCTGTTGCGCAGGGTCACCTCTGTGGTGCCCGCTGCCTCTGCGATCACCCGCTGGACGCGCCTGTCGTTGGTCTCTTGGCACGCCATGTATAGGGCGGCCGCCGCGAGGCCCCTGGGGTCCTTGCCGGCGAGCCCCTTCTTCTTATCGGCCTCCCGGAGTATCTCTACGGCCAGCCTCTCCGTGGGCTGCTTCACCCCCAGCTTCGACGCTATGCTGGGCACAAACTTGAAGGGATGATCCACGGGCGGCTTGATGTCGAGCTCCCTTATGAGAAGCCTGTACGTCATGGCTACCTCGCTGTGCTCCCTGGTGCTTGCCTTCGATACCATCTTCAGCGGCCTAGGCACCTTGAGCAGCCTGCACGCGGCGTAGATGCTCGACGCCACGAAGGCGTCGATGCTACGACCCCTGATCAGGTCCTCCTTGAGGGAGCGCCTGTAGATGAAGGCTGCCTGCTCCTTCACGTTTTTAGGCAGGTGCAGCTCCGAGCTCATCCGGTCGAGCTCCGTCATGGCGATGCTGAGGTTCCGTGTGTGGGTCTCGGTGACCTTGCTCCGGTTATCCTGTCTCTGGAGGCGCCTCATGCGTCTCTGGGTCTCCTGGTCGAGCCTGTTGCCCTGGGCGTCCCTGTCGCCCTTGATGACTGTGCTGAGGCCCTTGTCGTATATGCTGTAGCTGTAACCCGCGCCTGTTCGTCTCCGGTCGTTGGCTTCCCGTAGGTTGAACGCCCTGTACTCTGGGCCCGTGTCCATCACCGTCTCGGTGATCACTACCCCACAGTCGCCGCAAATCCTCTCCCCAGTAACGTTATCGCTGATTATCCTCGTTCCGCCGCATACGGGGCAGCTTGTCTCTTCTTGCAGGTCCATCTTTTCCTTCCTTTCTTTCATCTCTTCCGTTATCACCAAAGAATAACTATGGGTATTTTACCCATATCGTGTGTCGATCTTCGGTACGGCGACTTATAAAGGTTACTAAAACAGGTTCTGTCAAGTCTGCGTCGGTCATCGTCTCCTGTAAACATTCGTCGGATGGATTTCAGTGGGTGTTTTGTTTTACATAGTCTATAAAGAATGCCATCATATCCACCTGCAAGAAATATTACATCGCCGTTTTCTTCTTTGATTTCTGATAAATACATGATGGGAATTTGCGTTATACCTTTGAGAGGAACATCACAGACATGAGATTCGGCTTGTTCCGCTGTCAAGTATTGACCACAATACGGGCATTTTTCCATATAATCATGTGCTCCTTTTTTCATCGCTCGTCCTCCAGATCATTTTCATCAAGAACATTCATTCGACTTGTAAAGTCCTCATATTTCAATTTGAGGTTTAGATACTCTTCAGAAAGCACTTTATTGTGTCTTTCAAGCTGAACGTTTTTTTCTCTGCACTCCTTCAATTTTCTAGCTAGACCTTCACCTTCTTGAACCACACCACAAGCAAAAGCCCTGTTTATCCATAGTAAACATAATTTAGCATAGAATAGTTGTTGTGCTTTATCCTCCCTATTTTGTTCATAACTAAATATCCTTCTAGACAGCCAATCAGCAAGACTTCTATCTTTCTCACCTTTTATATTTGTAAAGTACATCTCACGGGCTTCTGGCGTGAATACGTATTCTAGGTCATGTATTCGGCGAATAAATGTTTCAACTCTTTCGATAGCTTCACTCATACTACTTTTTACTCCTGTTCACGTTTCGCGTATTTAGATGCAATCCGCATTGCTTCATCAGCATTTTTCTTTCGAATTGCGGCGACTCTTTCACCGTCTATGATTTCCATCTTCCATTCCAAAATATCTTTAGCCTCTAGTTCTAGGAATGCAACAATCCCCTCTGGGACTGTAGCTCTTAGAGACTTGGTTCCGGGTCTCGCTATGCCTACGGTGCTTGTTAATGACATTCAAACAACCTCTACAAATCTATCTACCTACACCACGTATATAAAACTACCTATAAATACACCAATGCGTTTAAATATTAGTATATGTATAAATACACGTAGGTAGATTGATATGGAGATTAGTGGGCGAGAGCAAAGGGGCAAGGCGATAGCTAATCTACACGATCAAATAAACAGACTGAGCAATAACACCTACAGGGTCAAGTCTCAGAATGGTAACGGGGAATACGAGGTAATAAAAACCGAGACAGGTTGGATGTGCTCCTGTCCAGACCACACATACCGTCAAGTAAAGTGTAAGCACGTCTGGGCTGTAGAGTTTTCAGCCACGCTGAGAAAGCGGGTCGAAGTAAGAAAGATAGAGCCCGTTGTGAGCGTAAACAACTGTATGTACTGTGGTTCACATAACATTGTGAAGGATGGGGTCAGACGTAACAAGTATGGAGATATTCAGAAATTTCATTGCAGGGAGTGTGGGCGTTACTTCTCATTCAACATCGGTTTCGAGAAGATGAAGCACAACCCGAGGGCGATAACCTCAGCCATGCAGCTCTACTTTAGCGGAGAGTCTTTGAGGAATACTCAGCGGTCTCTAAGGTTACTCGGTGTCAAGGTGAGCCATCAGACAGTCTATAACTGGATCAAGAAGTATGTCGGTTTAATGGAAAACTATCTTGAAGGAATCAAGCCCGATGTCGGGGATACGTGGAGAGCAGATGAAGTGTGGCTCAAGGTTAAGGGGGACATGAAGTATCTTTTCGCTTTGATGGATGATGAGACACGGTTCTGGATAGCGCAGGAAGTCGCAGACTCCAAGCATAAGCATGACGCTAGAAACCTCTTCAAGATGGGCAAAGAAGCAACGGGAAAAAGCCCTAAGAAGATAATCACAGACGGCTTAGCATCCTACCATGATGCCTATAAGAAAGAGTTCTGGACAATGAAGAAGGAGACACGGGCTGAACATATACGGCACATCAAGCTACAGGGAGATATGAATAACAACAAGATGGAGAGACTGAACGGGGAGATAAGGGGCAGGGAGAAGGTTATGAGAGGATTAAAGAACACAGATACTCCAATCCTAAAAGGGTATCAAATTTTCCACAACTACATAAGACCACACGGAGGATTGAAAGGCAAGACACCAGCAGAAGCATGTGGAATCGAAATAGAAGGCGAAAACAAGTGGATTACGATAATCCAAAACGCAAGCCAATGAAAACTTATTTTTCTAGCGTAGTTAATTCCTCCAACCAAGGTTTGCATGTTGGACAATTGCCCTCCAGTCTTTCATCTTTACGTTTTACATCATCAGTAAGTAACTTTAATGATTCTTGAAACTTTTCTATATTATCCTCAATTATCGTTTTCTGAGCAGTAATTGTTTTCATTTTCTTTTGAACAGCAGAATCTGTAGCTAACTCTTTAAATATTTTAGTGAATGCTTCCATCGTTGTCTTGTTTAAGCTTTGTGCAAAGTCGTTGACAAGAAAATAATTATCATTTTGAGTTATTACAATCTCGTTTAATACGCGGTTGTTTTGAACACACAGCCACAACCACGAAAAAGTTATTCTTAGACTATAATAGTCGTTTGGAATCGCACCGCGACCGTGCCATCCAACCAATTGAGGACAACAAGTAGAAAGCCTCTCGGTTAGAGTTCGTATAAGGTCACGCCAAAGTTTTTCAACGACTGTTAAATTCTGTTTAACTTGTTTCTTAGCGTCACTCCAGAAAGACCAGACCTCAGGATAACATTTCAGGTGATCTATTGCTTCTTCGATTATTCTTTTGTTTTGGTGAAGTGGTTCTTCAAGTTCTTTTATTGTGATGTTTCCATCTACAAAGATAATTTTAGCAAGTGAAATGGAGTATTCGGTTCCATCACCTATATCTATGGAAAGTGATGGTCTATCAAACCACTTTTCATAGACTTCCTCGACAAGTTGATGATAGTGAGTTCTTAAGCTATTCTCAAGTTTTTCTCTTCTTTTCTCAATAGTCTCCAATCCAGTTATTACTTTAGCTAATTTTTCCTCAGAAGGAAATGAAAATTCATTTTCACTTTCGCGTCCGCGTGAAAACCATCTATCAATATATGGTTTAAAACCATAGTAAAATACCCCGATGGCTAGAAGAGTCAAACCTACAGCTAATTCAGTTATAAAATTTATCAAATAAACACCTTTGCGAGAGATTAGCAAAGCTACTAACAAGAGAAGGATAATACCAACGATAGTTGAAATAATTGCTCTCTGACTTCTGCATAACCCCATGTTTGATACTATCTCTTTTTCTAATTTTAAAAAGCACGCTCTCACATCCCGTCCGACGATTTTTTACAGATGAGGAATCCGACGCAGACTTGACAGAACCCTAAAACAACCATCATGATCTAGGATATCCCCAATAA
>CAYNKU010000222.1:0-4353 GCA_964397865.1 uncultured Pirellulales bacterium
TTTTCCCGAAACCTGTATCACGGGCTACTGGTTCTTGCGAAACTACACCCGCGAACAATTGCTTGACCTGGCCGAGGCGGTTTTCGACGGGCCTTCGAGTCAGTTTCTTATGAAGCTCGCCAAAAAACACAATATGACAATCGGAGCCGGCCTTTTCGAGATCGGCGATGATTCGAAAATCTACAATACTTATGTCGTGGCGATGCCCGACGGCCAATTCGCCCGCCACAGAAAGATACACTGCTTTATCAGTGAAAACGCCTCTTCCGGCGATGAGTATACCGTTTTCGATACGCCGCAAGGCTGTCGGGTCGGTGTTTTAACATGTTATGACAACAATATCGGGGAAAACGCGAGGATGACGGCGCTCGCCGGTGCCGAGATTCTGCTCGCCCCGCACCAGACCGGAGCGACCGATTCGCCAAGTCCGCACTGCATGGGTCTTATCGATATGGAGCTTTGGAAAAACAGGCACGAAAATCCCGAGGCCATTGAAGCCGAGTTCAAAGGTCCCAAAGGCCGGGGCTGGATTACAACCTGGCTGCCGGCCCGGGCACATGATAACGGTATGTTCCTGATCTTCAGTAACGGCGTCGGAGCTGACGATAACGAGGTACGCACGGGTAACTCAATGATCCTTGACTGTTACGGCCGAATTATGGCCGAGACCTGGAAAGCCGACGACGATATGGTAATCGCCGACCTCGAGGCCTCGCTCAGGGACAAATGCACCGGCTGTCGATGGATAAAGTCGCGGAGACCCGAACTCTATAAACCCCTTGCAATACCTACAGGCCGGGAGGAAGATACCCGAAAAACAAGATTCGAGGGCAAAGAAATATAGCGCCGGCCGAACTATCCGGCAGGCTTAAAAGGAGACTATCCTTGCATGACTGGAAATAGAAATAACAGTCGGCTTTTTTCCTGTGTCATATTAATTTTCTTTGCGGCGCTATTGATGACCGGCTGTGAGAGTAAGCCCAAATATACCGAAGAAGAACTCGCGCAGATGCCTTTCGCCACCAGGACCGGCCTGCCGGAGCCTTCGGGCGGATTTGTTCTGACCGTTGTCGGCGAAACCGTCACCGCCGAGGAGATAGTCCGGCCGCTGGTCGAACCGGCAAGACCTTTCGCCCGGGCGGGAGATTTCCAGACATTCAAGGCCCAGGCCCAGAGCCAGCTCGAAAGACTCGTAACCCAGAGAATATCTAACATACTGCTCTATAGTGAGGCCAAAAAAAAGGCCGGCGAACAGATCGACGACAGACTCGAAAAGGCCGCCGATGCCGAAATCAAAAAATTCATCACCAGCTACGGCGGCGATTACGCCAGGGCCGAAGATGCGCTCAAACAGATGCAGATGGACTGGAAGAGTTTCAAAGAACAGCAGAAGAAAATTATTATGAGCCAGTCCTATATCGCCTCGAAAGTTAACCAGGAAGAAAAACCTATCACCTACAGCCAACTGCTCGAAAATTACGAAAAGATCAAAGACGCCGTCTTCGCCAAAAAGCCCATGATAAAATTCAGTCTCATCGATATCCAGCCCGCCCGCATCGAGGTTACCGACCCCAACACCACCGCCCTGGATATTGCCAGGGATACCGCCGCCGAAGTCATGCGCCGGCTCTCGGAAAATGCCGATTTTGCCGAGCTTGCGAAACAATATTCCCACGGCTACCGAAGTATGGCCGGCGGTCTCTGGAACGCTGTCAACCCCGAATCACTGGCGGAGCCTTATGATATCCTTGCGCGCGAAGCGATGAAAATTCAACCCGGACAGATAGCCGGACCCATCGAAACCGCCAACCATATTTTCATAATGAAACTCGAGGAAAAACAAAACCAGGGCTACGAACCCTTCGAAAAAGTCCAGAAGCAGGTACGAGCGAATATCGTTTTCGAACGCCAAAGGCAGGCCGTCGAAGAAGTAAGTTCCCAACTTGTCAGCCAGGCGGCGATAGCCGCAAAAGATGAATTCGTTTTATATTGCCTGCAAAAACTTTATACCCTGGCCGGACAATAAAAATCCTATTTTTTCAGGAACCTTAAATGCAGATCATCGCTCACGGCATAGACCTTGTGGATTTCCCGCGGATCGAAGACCTCGTGAATCGCCACGGCCGACGTTTTCTCGACCGAGTTTATACTAAAGCCGAGCAGGCCTACGCCGAGTCGAACAAAAACCGCATAGAAAAACTCGCCGGGCGATTCGCCGCCAAAGAAGCGATACTGAAATTGATGGGAACCGGATGGCGGGGAAAGATCGCATGGACAGATATCGAAGTCATTAACACCCCGACCGGTCAGCCGCAGGTCAATCTAACCGGCGAGGTCGAAAGAATCGCCCGCAAACTCGGCATCGAACAGATAAGCCTGAGCATCACCCACACCGCGAATTTCGCGATAGCTTCCGCCGTCGCACTGACGAATTCATAAAGTCCGATTAGCGCGCCGCCGAAAGTTCCAGCCATTGTCCCGCAATCACTGCGAAGTCAAGCATATTGACCGAACCGTCACCATCGGCATCAGCGATATTACCGCCGCCCTGTTCGAGCCAATGCAGACTCAACAATCCCACATCCGCATAATTCACCCGGCCGTCCTTATCCAGATCGCCCTTTAATTTCAACCCGATTATCTCCTGGCCCGTAACATACAGTCCCATCGGGATCGATTCGGTCGTATCGCCGTCATTATCGTAATCGGCAATATCGACACCCGCCGAGGCAATAGTTGACCCGTCCTGCAAATGAAAATCCAGCCCGCCGGCATCGACAAACATCGGGTCGACCTCGATAGAATCCGCATCGAAACCCCGCGCCTTCCAAGCGGCCAGACCGCCGATATTTCGGTTGTCCACCCGAAAGCCCGTGTACTGGTAATAATCGTTAAAGTTACTGTAGAACGTTCCGCTGCCCGCCTCGAAACACATCGGATAAGTGACATCTAAAAAAACATTGTTGAACATCTCGAAGCCCCCCACCGCATACCAGTTGTTCACCCCGCTGTAAGAATTATAAACCACATTGTTATAATACCTGACATTGCTGATGACTTCCGCCGGCTGAAACGCCATCCTGCTCATGTCATATAAAAGGTTATAACAGAAATCGACGTCGGTGTGATACGAGATCCGCAGCCCCTTCGCGCTGTTATACATCACGTTATATCTGATAACGTGACCGCTGTATTGGCCCTTGGGAAAGAAGCACGTATAGCAGTTATATATAACGTTATTTTCATAAAGTCCGTCGCGGCTATTGTATATCATAACCCCCGCGTGGTTCTGTGGATTGTTAACCCCACTGTCAACGCACGTAACCCCGTGTATGACATTATTTCTTACGATAACATTATCCGAGTCGTTAACCCTTATCCCGTTGTGATTGTCAAACAGTTCCACCATCTGCCCGGCGATTTCACAATTCTGCACAGTAACATGATCGCTGTTCCAGACAACGAACGACCCCGTATCGGGTCTGTAGCTGTCGCGCTCGATAATCTTGAAACCGTCGAAGATAATGTAATCCGTACTCAATGCTCCCATAACCGGCCCCGTCCGGGTCAGTGCGTATTCACTGGTCGCGTCCGGAATGATATCCCAATTCTGGAGAACGTAAGCTGTTCGTGTCGCACCGATATAATGTCCGGAATGGACGTAATAGTCTTTCTGTATCCTCCTGTATTGACCCGCCCCCGTGCCGCTGACTATCCTGACGTACCAGCCGAAATAGCTGTCATCGACGCTCGAAGCGGATTCAGCCAGTATGATGCTATCAAAGGTTCCTCCACGGGCAAGGCCGGTTTCCGTGGTCCGCAGTTTGACGGTCACTTGACCCTGTGCCTTGAATGTTATGGGGTTTGCCGCCGTTCCGGAATGAATCGGCCGGATCGCGGGCTGATAGCGAATATCGGTACCGTCGCCGGTATAATCACCCGTTTTCACTATCACCGTATCCCCCGCCTGCAGAACAGAGCCGGCTTTTTGTATCGTCTCCCAGGGCTGGGTCTCACTGCCGGGATTGGAATCGCTCGCCAGTGGATGCCGCTGATCCACATAATATGTGTCTGAATACCCCGCCCGGCTCAGTAACATCGCCGCCAAAAAACTGCAAACCACCCACCTCTTTACTTCTCGCAGATTCATAACCATCCTCCTAACTCCTCCTAATTTGTAAACACCGCCTAAGATATCAACTGCTATTATACTATATACTTAAGACCATTCAAAGCAATAAATCCAAACAAAACGCAGACTCCCACACGAAAAATTTCGCGTTCCCCACCGTCACACCGACAAACCCATTAAGAAAGCTTGATTTTCAAGACAGACTTGATATGCTATTGGAA
>CAYNKU010000223.1:0-4339 GCA_964397865.1 uncultured Pirellulales bacterium
GAAAGCTTTTTTATAGGACGTCCTGCTGATATAAATTTACAGTAAATACGTTTTCTTCCTCAACCGCGTTGGGCCTTGTGCCGATACAGATGGTGTATAGATTGCCTATATTAACGCTGTATTGGTAAGGAGTGTAAAAATGGGTATCCAGAATTGGTCCGACAATATTATCCTTGTGGACCTGCCGGCGGAACCGCAATTGGGCGATGAGCTAAAGACCGTGACGGAGATAGTTCGCGACAGAGGCGACTGCGATGTGGTAATAGATTTTTCGAGCGTGGATATAATTACCTCTTCGAGTCTTTCGAAGTTTCTGAAACTGCGTAAGCTTCTCACGGACTGCAGTCATAAGCTCGTGTTCTGTAATATCGCGGCGGCAACCAAGGGTATCTTCACAATAACGGGCCTGGAAGGCGTGTTCGAAATGGCTGACGACAAATTCGTTGCGCTGGCGGGCCTTCAGATGGTTAGTTGACGGCGAGAATCAGCATCTTGACAGTTTTGCTGATTTGATATAGAATAGTTTATATGTTGAGCCGACTACGAAAACCGCCGGGGAAGGGCGTTTTTCGTAATCTGCTCGCTAACTTTTGTGTAGAGTCAGGAAAAGGCAGATGAAAGAAGAAACTCTGCGTCAGATCGAGCAGATCATCGGGTATCGGTTCTCCGAAGTCGAATTACTCAAAAAAGCCTTTACGCATTCCTCGGCCGTCGATGACAGGCTAAACAGTAATGAAAGACTCGAATTCTTCGGCGACTCAGTGCTTGCTGTCGTTATATGCCGGAGTCTCTACGAGCGGTTTCCGGATTACCTCGAAGGTGACCTGACAAAGATCAAGAGTATGATCGTTTCGCGGCGAACATGTACCAAGGTCGCGAAAAAACTGGAGCTGCAGAAATTCCTTAAAACGGGCAAAGGGATGAGTAAGAACCAGGCGCTGGTGGGTTCCCTTGCGGCGGGGGTTCTCGAGGCGGTAATCGGCGCGATATATCTCGACGGAGGTTTCGAGGCGGCGGGCGATTTCATATTGAAAAATTTCTCGGAATTTCTCGAAGAAGCGAGTGCCGAAGACACGCAGGGTAATTACAAATCCATGCTTCAGCATTACTCTCAGCAGGAGTATAACAGCGTTCCTGTTTACGAACTTTTGGATGAGAAAGGCCCTGATCATAATAAATGTTTCGAATCGCAGGCTGTTATTGACGGCCGGCACTTTACCAGCGCATGGGGGACGAACAAAAAAGAGGCTGAGCAGAAAGCCGCCTTTAATGCGCTCGTGGAACTGGGGATTCTCGATGAGACCTTTTCGGGGGTCGATTTGGAGTGATTCTCCGTGAGCGGCGGATCACTCGATAATGAGCCAGGCAAGGGCGTGCAGTACAACAGCGGCGATGATCATAACGACAACGATGGAGCCGCAAAGCAGTGCGGACTCGCGGATGAAACCGGCGGCGGTGATTTTGGGCTGTTTCGCAGCTTTGTAGACAACCGATATCGAAATAGCCAGGGGCAGCAGCCAGAGCATTGACTGCGGATCGGTGAGGATATCCATCGGCGCGGTAAAGGATGCTAAAATCAGATCGATTATCATGGTTATTTAGTCTCCTGCGGGCTTTGGATTTTGCGCAGATGCGCGAGATATACGGCGTTTACGATACAGAGCAGATTAAGCAGTCCGGCGATACCGGTGTAGAGCTGTCCGATTTCGTTGGGCCTTGCGTAGACGGGGTATCCGCCGCCGGCGGTATGGTGACCGAGCAGGGCCACCAGGGGCGAGTTCATAATCTGGGCAACGTACCAAGGCTTTGAGGCGATCGGATCGACTACGCCGAGTGAGCCGATATACAGTCCGAGGAGAAATGTCAGCGAGATGGCGGCAAAGATAATTATCGCCCGCTTTTTTTCGTTCAGCAGGTAGTAGCCTCCGCCGGGGACAATCCAGCTTGCGAGTCCGACTATGAGCAGAAATAACGTTTTATTTTCTTTCGATACTTGAGCCATTACACACCTTCCTTGGAATCGGCGGGCGGTGTTGTTTCCGCGGGCGGCGAGTTCGGGGTTGTCTCGGCATTGGGGTTCTGGTCGACGACGGGCTTGAAGTCATTGCGGTCTAAAATATTTTTCGGATTATAGAAAACGGCCGCGAGGCTCTGCGACTGTTTAACTGTTTCCCTGAATATCTGGCTTGCTTTTATCATTTCGTATTGTTTTTCTTCGAGGCGGTTGACCGAGAGCTTGTTAATTACGAAATAACTCAGGTCGGGTTTGAATTCGAGAATTGCCGGGGCGTCGGCGATACTGTTACTGTCTTCGGGCAACAGTGAATAAAACGCTTCCACCAATTGCTTTTCTCTTTTTTCGGCGCTTCTCTGGACGCGCGCTTCGGGATTGCCCTGGGTTTGTACGACCATTGTTTCGAACATATCTCTGGGCATTACGCGAAGGTTTGGGAAAGTCCGGGGGGTGTATGTCACGCCGGCGAAGCCGTTCGGATCGGGTTCGATGGCGTAAAGGTCGTTGAACTTTTTGATCGCTTCATCCCAGCCGTCCGTTTCGACGAGGGAGACGAGTTCTTCGGCCCTGGTTTTGACGGTATCCATAACGGAGAGTCTCTGCAGGTCTTCGATGACTTGTCCTTTTACCCAGAAACTCTCGGCGCGTTTGGGATCTTTTTCCAGCGCGATGGAATCCTTCGGGCAGGTCTGTTCGAGACGTTCGGGTTCAGCGGCTTTTTCGGCCTGGACGACTCGCACTACCGCCATAGTTCTGGCCATTACGTCCGAAAGCGGGCCTATATTTTCATACATTCTCGGTCGCGGCGGATCGAATATGCCAAGCTCGCCGGCGGCGAGTTCGTCTACCGCGAAGACCATTTTCCCGAGTCCGACCGCCGGGGTGTTTCCGGTCGGCGTGAGGTATAACATTCCGATGATCGGGTCGCGTCGAATATCGGTGGCGTCGAGCAGGCCTGTCCGGCGCGTATAGATCGTAACATTATATTTTTTGCCTATTTGCTCGGCGGCTGTTTTGTAATCGCCGACTTTTTCCCTGTATTGCTGCGGGGTCAGGGCAGCGGCGGCTTCACTGCCGAGGGCCTCGAGTTCGGCTTCGGTGGCACTGCGAGCGTCGCGAAAGATTTCGGCGGCTTTAGCGCTGATTTTTCCTTGCAGGAGCTGGTTTTTAATTAAGTTTACGACTTCTCCGTAGCTTTGTATCTTCTCGACCTGCGGGGAATTCGGATCGTTGGGGTCGGATAATACGGGGACGGCGAACTGCTGGCGGTTTCGCTGGTAAAATTCCTCGGTTTCCTCCTGGGTGGGAGGCTGTACTATCGCTTCGATGTCGTCGAGTTTCAGTGCCATATATTCGAGTCTGACCATGTCGTCGAACTTGTAGCCGAAGCCGTAGGGATTATCGTCGCTGACCTGGCCGGTGAAATTGGATTTGTATTTTTCGAAATGAGCTTTCTGGTCTTCGATCGGCGGTTCGGGTATTTCCATAATGAGGAACGCGGAGTTGAGTTTCACATATTCGGTATTTATGATCTCGTAATTCTTTACCGTGCTGTACATTAACTGCGTGTTGGTAAGGGTTTCGCCTGCGCAGGCGTTTTTGCTGCTTTCCATCACCGCCATCAAATGGCCGAAAGTCGTAAGAATTCTTTCCTCGGAAACGCCGTAACGGTTGACTATTGCGCCTATGAGGGCGGAATATGTTGCGCCGGGACTCAAACTTGGGATTATCCTGGAGAGCTGGTTGGCGACATTATCGTTCTGTACCTTTATTCCCATTCGTGCGGCCTCGTTTTTCAGGAGCAGCCAATAGAGGTGCGGCTGCATAGAGCCGGCGTAGATCTCGTTTATCTGTCTGTTGCTTATCCAATAGCCGTTTTCCATTATTAATTGTTTGGTATAGTTTAATACTACCGGGGCGGTTGTCTGATTGGCAAAGAGCAGTTCGCCGAGAAGAAAGGCGTGTAAATCCGGCACCCGCAGCGGGGGGGCACCGATATTTTTGAGAATGACATCGGCACTGAGGGCTTTTAGGATTTCGAGGTCCTGATGGGCGAGTGCGAGGTCCATGGACTTTATTTTTACATCGTCGCCGTAGTAAGCGAGTGTTTCATTACGGCTGGTACTCGGCCGCGCCAACTGCCTTAAGAACGCCGAGCCTACAAAGGCGATCATCAATCCGATGACAACAACAGCCATTAACTTTTTGTTATTCTTGCGCAACCATTTTACGAGGTCCATATCAGTACTCCGAATCTGTCCCAAAATACATCGTTAAACCTTCAAAGTATATTGATAATCGAAAGCTTTGCAAGAAAAATAGCGG
>CAYNKU010000224.1:0-4335 GCA_964397865.1 uncultured Pirellulales bacterium
AGCCGACCCGCCTGAAGATCGTTTGCCATCGAAGGTTTATGAGGTCCGGCCTGCAGCAGATATTTTTTTGCCCAGCGATAAAAATCCCAGCCCAGCGAAATCTCGTTGGCCCTGGCCACGCGAACCCCTTCCTTGATAAGATTGTCCACCAGCTCTGATGCGTATAAATCCTGCATTACCGCCGCTATATTCGCCCCCGTCATCGCGCAGACAGGACTGAGACTCGCGTTCATTATGGTTTTACGCCATACCATGCTGTTGAGATTTTCCGCCCGCTCTGTTTCCAGGCCGCATGAAGTGAGAAGTTCGGCGATTCCCTCGGCCTTTTCCCTGCTCGATGCCGCCAGTTCCAGAACACAATGCGGCGGCTGCTCAAAAATAAGCTCTGCCCTGCCCGGCCCAACAAGGGAACAACCGTAATTAACTACCGCCCTGACAACAGGTTCCGGACCAATCTCATCTGAAATAACCCGCTCGATGTCGATGCCGTTTTGCCAGTTGACCACGGTCATACCCTTGCGGTAGAACCCGCCGATCGAATGCGCAATTAGCGGCAAAGCCGTGGCCTTGACCGCCAGGAATATGATATCGGGAGGATCATCGGCAAAATCCTCGATGCTTGTAACGATCCGGCCGGGATGCGCCTCTAAAGAACGAACTCCGGTTATACTTATGCCGTCGAGCCGGACAGCTTCGAGAATCTCGGTATTCACATCACAGATAATCGGATCGACCCCGGCATCGGTCAGATGAGCCGCAAGAACGCACCCAACCGCTCCGGCCCCTACAATCGCTATTTGCTTGTCCATCGGCCTTGTGCTCCTATTTACACCGCAGTTTTGCGATATCGGTGATCGTCTTACCGGCTTTTTGAAGTACTTCGATCGCGCGGTCGTTGTCGGTAAAGTTGAAGATCATCACCGCCTTCTCCGCCGCGCCGCCTGAGAGAGCATACATATAATTGATACCGATTCCCGCTTCCATGAGGGGTTCGAGAAAATCGGCAAGGCTGCCGGGCTTATCTTCTATCGCACAGGCGACCACATCTTCAACCCACGCCCGCAGGTGCATTTGCATAAGAACCCGCCTCGCAGCGGCGATGTCACTTACAAGCAAACGAAGTACCGCCGAATCGGTCCTGTCGGCGAGCATCAAAGCCTTGAGGTCCACACCCCCCTCGGCAAGTCTTCGCGTTACCTCAAAGAACCGCCCCGGCTCATTTTCGAGCATTATGCTTATTTCAGGAATTTTCATAGCTCAAATCCTTTTTAAAATAACAGGTTATATTTTAGACTGTTATCATCTTATGTCAATCTTATGTCTGCCGATGCCGGCTCCGATGGTAATAGTAAGCCGCTCGGATAGGTCCGCGTTTTTAATTTGACCTTTTCCGTCAACGGTGATTTCCGGATTTTTCAGATCGTCCCCGAGCCAGTCGCTTACCAGCAGTGTCCACTGCGATGGTTTATCCTTGAAATACATACAGTAATGAGCGTCATAATCCAACTCGATGGAAAGCCGCTTTTCACCACCACCAGACAGCGCCGCGTGGGTGTAACCGACGAACTCATTGAAAGTAATCCATTTCATATCCGGATAGTCCTCGAAAATGTCGGCGAATTTTTCGGGATACTCGGAAACTCCCTTGTCGTGTCCGTCTGGTTCGGCCGGGAGTGAGCGAGGGGATTCGGGTGTGCCCTGGAAGTTCCAGCCCCAGACGGCCATATCTCTGCCGAGGTATCCGTCCGACTGGCAGTACCACCCGAAACCCGCCAAGGCAGCCAGGCGGTAGGTATTATTAACGTATGACCTCGAGATACCGCTGCCCGGCTGACAAAAAGAAAGCGACGTCACGCCAAACTGATGTTCGAGCCATCTGAGCCCCGTTTTCATTCTCCACAATTGCTCGGCCGCGGGCGTTTCCTTACCCCTTCTGCCGTCGGAAAACTCGTGATACCACGCGACCTCGGCCTTTTCCTGGTTAACCTCTGCGCCAAACCACGGCCCAGGCGGCGACCACAAATCCGCCTGCATGTGCGTAAGACCCTGGTAATGGACTTCAAAAACACCCGCTTCGAGACCTTTTATCAGCCCCCGCCTCGTGGAAGGATAATCCTGAAGCGTACCGAATTTATCCACAAATTTCCTCTGCCATGATGGTTCCACACGCCGAAGCTCTTCGTTGACAAAACCGGGCACGACATTCATCATAACGATGGCGTTGTGCTTTTTTAGCGGCTCGATCATATATTTTATCATTACCTCTTCGCTGATTGTGCCGTAATGCCAGTGTTCCAGCCAGACGTTCTGAGCGGTGCCGGGGTCGTCGAGAATCATAAATGCGGTATTCTCCCATGTTTTATACAGGCTGTAGCCGATCGACCACGTAATTGCCCTGCGAAGAAGCGTTCGATACTCCTGGTAGGAGAACATCCGCTCGGCGTCGCCTCCTATCCAGACATTTTTTGCGCCCGAAGGCAGTTCACACGCCGTAACCTGCGGAAAAGGCCCCTGCTCGACGATCGCCCGGGCGCCGCTAAGCTTAACCTGCATCCTGTTTTTATGCGCCGTCGGACTATCTCTGTAGTCGAGCGGATTTTTCAGTCCCTTTGTAATAAAATGTTCGCCGATGATATCGAGGTCGTCGCTCGTTCGCCATGAGCCGATGTAATCAATACCGAGAACCTCCTGAATTACCGGTAGTTCCATCCTGTCGGATATGGCGATAAGGCTGATACCGTAATCGTTCACCGCCTCACGAATGACCTCGTACCGCTGAGGCTGCAGGGCCTCCGATTTATTGACGTTCCAGAGAATGCAGCCCACTTCAGGCTTTCCGTCGGGCCCGAGAAAACGGTTGATATCCATAAACTCCTGGTCGAGCCGCGTTATCTCGAAGGGAATCCCCCACGATTTGAGCATAACCACCAGAGAGAAAAAGTCCCTGTTCTTTCGGGAGACCAGAAAGCTCATCGGGTCATCCCACTGATCGCCGATAACAAGCGCGACCTTATACGGTTTTGTCTCCCCGGCAAAAACACCTCCAGCGCACAAAGGACTCATAAGTACACCAAAAAGCAAAACAGCCAGAAAAATTTTTTTAAACGATGACAAGATAGTGCCCATTTTTGTTTTCTCCTTGTTTTCCATAGTGTAAAAAATCTACCGGTCTTCGATATCCGGCCTTGTACCGAGCAATTCGAGAGTATCTTCTATCACAGGCAGGGTTTTGGTTTTCACCTCCGGGTTATACAGGTTTCCTGTAACATCCATTCGCACAACCCCCTGCCCCAGGCCCTCGGTAAGCGATTGCAGAACCGAAGGCTCCGCTGTGGCAAGACGCCGACCCCTCGCCGTAAGGCTCAGATCCATCTCCAGGCTCTCCAGGTCCAGCTTGCCCGAACCGTTAAAGGCGACATTGTCGCCCGAAATATCTATCTTTTCAAAAAGCATTCCGTCCTGCTTTATATACGAATCCACAAGCATCTGATCGAAAATATAGTCTTTGGGCTCGGTAAGTTTCAATACGTCGAGGAGTTTTGCCATCGGCGAAGCTTTCCCGACTTTCATATCGACTGCGAGCAGCCTGAATCGGCCGAGCTTTTTACTTTCATCCCCGAGCCTGCCGCTAAGATTCAAAGTCCCATACATCTTACCCGACGTCTTTGCCCCCCGGCCGGCTGAATTCGCATCCGCACCGTTCAGGAATTCCTCCATACCGACGTTATCGAAACTTACCTCAACCACATATCCCGGCGGCTTTTTGGTATCTTGCTGCACCTGCATTTTGCCGATTACCTTGCCGTCATAACAGTCAGCGACAAAATCCCCGCCCGACCACGTCTTGCGCTCTGAATCGTAAATGATATTACCATTGAGCCCCGTCAAAATTTTCTGACTTATCCCGACCGAATCACCGGCAACCTTTACCTGCGTATCGCCCAGACCCGTATCGGTATTGTAAACACCTTTTATCTGAAAAGTCGCGTTTAGTTCCGACACCTCCGGCGAAGTCTTAAAACTACACGACTTCAATTCAACCGCCCCCTCGAAATCGACACGTTTCTTACCGTTGCCGGCATCGGATATCTCTATTCGTTCTACATCCAGGTCGAATCGACCGGCCGGAGAAAGTGCCTCGTAATACTCCCGCAATTCTTCGCTAAGCACCCCCCCGAGCCTTTCATCGAGACCGATATCGCGCGCGAAAAGTTTGAAAAACCCGTCATAAAAACCGCTGTCTTCGAGAACGATCCGGCCGTCGATTTTTACGGTAGAGACATTAGGCGTTATATCAATACCGTCACCGATGACCGCGGAAACCCGCTCGAATTC
>CAYNKU010000225.1:0-2246 GCA_964397865.1 uncultured Pirellulales bacterium
TAATGTCTTCAACGGTTCGCAGCACCGACGAGAACTCGGAAATCAGTCCGTCCGAATCTCCGCACAGCAGGTCGACAAAATGCCGACCGCTTTTCTCGCGATGTTTTTCCCGGCATAATTTCCGGATCATGTCGAGCCTGATGAAGAGCTTTAAAATGTCAGTCGAAGTAATAATACCAAGCAGTTTCCGCTCCGATAAAACAGGCAGATCATTGATGTGATTATTAACCATAACGGCGATCGCATCGGCTATAGGGGTCCTGGGCGTTACAAACTTCGGCTCTCGAGTGAGGACTTGTACCAGAGGCTGCCTTGCCACCCTTGCGTCCGAATCGGTCTGGCCGATTTTTCCCAAATAAGGCGATATCTGTCGAATTACGTCTCTATCGGAGACCACACCAATAAGATACGGCTCTTCCTCCCCCGTCGGGCTGTCAATTATAGGAACATGCCGGACTCTGTTTTTCTTCATAAACTCGACACATTTGCCGATGCTGTCGTCCAGGGAGAGGGTTTTAACTTCTCTGGTCATGACATCTTCCACAAAATGCACGGACTTGAAGAAGACATCTTTCCCGCTGACCATATCATCTATAAGATCAATGAGTCTGGTTTGCTCGCCGGTCATATCGTTTCTCCTGGAAACCCCGCAAAGATTCGGCCTGTCAGGCCGAGTTAAACCATAACGAATGGTAATTTTCACGTCCCATTGCTGCCTTTTAAATCGGCAAAAAAGGCACGCTCCTTTACAAGGGTTATCCGAAAAATCACGATTTATGGCCGAAAAAATGAAAAGATTACGCACTTCTTCGACAAGCCCGTTCGACGGTATTGCATCCTTCACTCTTTAGGGATTTCGGCGCAGCCGCCGCAAGGAGAAAACAACACAGGGGGGCAGTATTAAAACAAGGCCGAGCCATACCGGCCCGGCCTGTTTTTAGTAGCGGTAATAATGGTGTCCTGCGGCTATTTTTGCACTTTGAATTCGTACTCGTAGATTTCATCTTTATCCAAATCCCTGCCCCGGCAGCACAGAATAAAGCCGTCAGCGGTCTTTTCATATTCAAAATCCTTACCGCTGAACAAATCCTTCGGCAAACCAGGAGGCAGAGAATCGGGCAATTTGCCCGTTTGAGCCTTTATTAAATATAACTCAATAGCAGCCTTTACAGCGTTCGAGAAGGTTTCATTGTGAGTGCCCTGGCTAAAAATTTTCCAACTAGCCGGCGTTAAAAGCATAGCAATAAATGCGTCAGAGTTTTCTTTAGAATCCTTGGCGGCTTTTTCGTCTAATTCCTTTAGTTTATTATAAGCCTGTGGGTAGGGCAGTTCGAACGCGGAGAAAATGGCGTCCCAGTGTTTATTGTAGTATACCAGGTTTCTTTGGCAAAAATCCGCGTCGGCGCTTAGAATATACTTTCGTGTATCATCAGTAGCAGTAATAAAATGGTCCTCGCTTTCCGGATCGACAAAAGGAAGTAGTTCCCGGATTCTATCGACTGTCGCATACATGCCCATAACTTCTCGTTCGGTTTTAAGAAAAACCTCTAAAGGTTTGCTTCTGCTGTCGAGTTTGTCCAGTTGTTCTCTAAGGCGCTTAAGTGTTTGCGGTTCCATTGCGTGAGAAGAAAGAATATCCTGAATACACTTGTTTGTCATCCTCTTGATTGATTTCTCAACAAGAAAACCTACAGCTAAAAGATCCTGGCCAACGCCTATGCCAAGTTTACGGGTGGTTAAGCAGCGCTTAATAGCTAAATCGTAATTGTCCTGCGAGAGAGCTATCCTCGCATCGGCGAGGATTATAAAAGTCAGCGTTCTGGCTTGTGACATATAAGGAGCCATGGCATCAAGTCCGTTCGAGTATATCACACCCCAATCACATTTGGTAAGTTCTGCGGCGCTTTCAGCCAGTTTGATCGCAGGACGGCAATTTTCGATATATTTTATAATCGTGGGATTTGGGGCGATATCGCCTCTGGCCAAATCTCTGATCATATCCTCCATAGTATCATCCGGCTTTTCATAGTTACAAAATGCCTGATAATACAATAGGGCCGCGTTATCAGGATCGGGCGGCAGGGCAAAAACCTGGTAAGTACAAATCATTACCATTAAACCGGTCAGTAAAGCACTTTTCATAATTTTATTTCTCATAACTTTTTTGTCCTTTCTGAGTTTCCATTATTATTTTCTTCAAAGAGTTCCTGCATTGATATATTCCCCGGCTGCGGTCCAGCCATTTC
>CAYNKU010000225.1:2346-4323 GCA_964397865.1 uncultured Pirellulales bacterium
GTTACCCGCAACTTGTTTGTATAAACATCCTTGATAACTTTTTCTGTGCTTTTATCTTTTTTCATTTTCCAGCTCACTGTTCAATATTGTTCGCAGCTTAATTAAGCCATAACGATAGCGACTCTTGGCGGTATTAACCGAAATATTCTGCAGTCTGGCAATTTGTCTTAATTTCAGACCGTTGCAGCAGTGCAGGATTACCACCTCACGCTGCTCGTAAGCAAGCTCGTCCATGGCGTTTTGCAGCCGCCGGTACTGCTCGGCGAAGATAACAGCTTCTCCCGGCTCACGCGTATTTGCCTGAGTCTGCGATATTTGGTCAAGGCCGACCGTCTTTTTTCGCTCTCTTTGGCGATAAACGTTCCTGGCATGGTTGGCAACGCAGGTTGTCAGAAAACTTTTAAGATTTCCCGTCAACCGAAGTTTTCCCACGGATTCCGTGAAGCTGACAAACGTATCGTTCAAAACATCTTCAGCCAGACCTGTATCATTTAAAAGAGCTATCGCTAATCTCAATAGATCGTTCTTGTACTTTTCGTAGATACGACGCAGCGCATCTTTGTCTCCGCGGTTAAACCTTATTTTAAGCAGCGTATCTTCGAGCATTAAGGGCCCAATTCTCAAAGCAAAAACGATCGACCGTCATTTATATGACAAACAAACATACCTCTTGGGTTTAAGTATAATCGATTTTTTTAAAAAATGCGCAAAAACAAGGCCGAGCTGCACCGACCCGGCCTGTTTTTAGTGGCAATATTGATGATGTCCTGCGGCTATTTTTTCACTTTGAATTCGTATTCGTAGATTTCGTCTTTGCTCAAATCCTTGCCCTGGCAGCGGAGGATAAAGCCGTCAGCAGTGTTTTCGTACTCAAAATCCTTACCGCTGAACAAGTCCTTCGGCATCCCCGCAGGCAGAGAATCGGGTAATTTACCAGTTTTCGCTTTTACTAAATAAAGCTCAATTGCAGCCTTTATAGCATTGTTATGCGTCTTAAAGCGGGTTAAAAGTGAGAATATCCTGTCTGTCGCAGGCGTAAGATACTCTGTTAAAAATAAATCCGGATCGCTCTTAACATCTTCTTTTAATTTGTTATGCAATTCCTTCATGGCGGCGTATCCCTGTACATAAGGCATATCATAAGCGGTGTTAAGGGTGGCGATATAGTTCTTATAATATTCCCTGTTGCGTTCAATCGCAGCTTCATCGAGAGACAGAAGCCTTTTAGCAGTAGCTTCGTTACAATCAGAAATTTCTGCTACTTCCGGCATTTTTTCTAAAGTCATAGCCGACAGACAACATTCAAGTTCACCTAAAATAGCCGGCTTGATAGATAAAGGTATGCTCTCAATCTTTGCTAAGTCGGTTTTAAGCCTGGTCATATTTCGGGCATGCTGCGGCATCTCTGCCATTATATGGTTAAGGCATCTATTTGTTATGCCATTGATTGAGATACCTACCAGATAATTTACATAAACACGGTTATTTATATGCCGGGCCATCCTGTAAAGACTCATACACCTGCTTATCGCGGAGCCGTAACGTCCGTCTGCCGCCAGTATTCTCGCATCAGCTATAACCAGATAAACTAATCTTCTGAAATCTGACATTGGCGGCATTAACGCATCCATACCTTTGGAAAAATCTATTCCCCAGTCACAATTTGGTATCTCAGCAGCGTCAAGCACCATATCTATGCTGCGCCGGTTTCGCTTAACAAACCCTCTTATCTTGTCGTTAACTTCAACCTCACCCTTTTGCAAATCCCCCAACATTTCCTTCATTTCTTCATCCATGCTGTAACATATTGCGGCTTTATAGTATAAAACCGCGGCATTGTCGGGCGGATAGCAATAAGCACAGGTTGTGCTGATAAAAAGCACGATCACCACCAACATTAATTTACTGTTTTTTAGACTGTCCATAATATTTTCCTTTTCTAAATTTTTTCACATTCTTCCAATTCGCATATCAATT
>CAYNKU010000226.1:0-4301 GCA_964397865.1 uncultured Pirellulales bacterium
ATCGCCGTGCTTCAGGCGCGTCAGACGGGTAAGACGTTCAACGGCATGGCGAAGCTGCTCTACATCGCGCTGCGGCACCCGGGGTGTACCATCCTTGTGACTGCCCCCAAGTTTGACCAGGTGAAGCGCATCGCCTTCAAGCATCTGCATAGTCACTTGAACAGGATGAAGGCGAGGAATCCCCGGCTGTTCAGGGCGGTGGTGGGGTCTAAGGGCTTGATGAGGACCATTATCAGGCTGCGGAACGGCTCGGAGATACTTGCCGAGTCTCCGGTGCCTGAGACCATCAGGGGCCACTCGGCTAAGGCTGTTTATCTTATGGAGATGAACTTCATCCGTGACGACGAGGACCTGTACACGGCTGTGCTGTTTACGCTGAACACGACGGACGGCTACTTGATCGCGGAGAGTACGCCGTGGAACATGGACAGCGTCTTCCACGACATGTTCCACAAGGAGGAGTACGGCAGGTTCAGCAGGCACAGGGTGCCTTACACGGAGGCGCTGCCTCCACACGGCCCGCTGACTCCGGGCATCGTGGAGATGATAGAGGAGCAGCTCCGGGGCGACCCGAGCCGGTGGCGCCGGGAGATGCTGTGCGAGTGGACCGAGGACAGCGATCGCTGGCTCCCCATGAGCCTCATCACCTTCTGCCAGGACTCATCCCTCAGTTACTGGAGTGCTGAATCAAAGCGGAGGGGTCATTTCTATGTTGGAGTAGACTTTGGGAAGAAACGGGATCATTCGGTCGTTGCTGTCATCGAGGCGAAGGACGGGCACTACTACCTGAGACATTGTCATCGTTTTAAGCTGGACATGTCTTACGGGGCGGTGATTGGGTACGTGAAGCGGCTTCAGGATAATTGGAGCAGGCTCGTATCTGTGAACTGTGACCAGACGGGGGTGGGGGAGTATATTGTAGAGGATATGAGGCGAGCCGGAATCAGGAACGTGCATGGAGTCACCTTCACGGAGCAGAACAAGGAAGCCATGGCTACCCTCTTGAAGGAGAAGATGAGGAGGGTCGAGTGCAGGGAATGTAGCTGGACGGGGTTTGTGGAGAACATTGATGGGTCTTGGAAGAGATCATGTCCAAACGATGAGTCTAGTATATCATCTGTTTTCCGTATTCCCTATGATCAGGATCTGTTCAACGACCTTAACACGCCGATCTATACTCTTGGTAAAACAGGTAGAATCCAGTTCAACCATGCCACCGGGACTCATGATGATATGTTCTGGGCGGTGGCATTGTCAATGAAAGATTCTGTGAAAGGGAGTAAAATCCCCCTAGCAGTGACCTAATTGAATCATATTAAGCTCTCCTTCTTTAACAAGTAGAGGAATATAAGCTCCGAAAAACAGGAAAGCGAAGGTCTACTGATAGAAATGGTATAGAATTGTTATAAAATGATGATGTATGTTAATATGATTCCACACGCGTAGATCTATTCTCCAGATAAAAATATCGATAATCCAAATCCAACTAAACCGAGAAGAATACCCTATTTTGGTGCATATACAACCAAGTGAACAACCATATTACCAATTAGATCAAAATTACCCCAATGAACTTGATAATGGTTATCATATTCTCTGACATGAAGAATTTTTCTGTCCTCAATGGGTTTTCTTTAATCAACTTCTTGACCTTTGGGATCTCCAACACTAGAATAAAATCCTATTTTCAAGGATGTGCGACGGTTATTTTCCGGATAATAAAATCATTATGTTCTCAATTCAAATCTATCTTTGAGGAAATTAAATAAAAAATATTGAAAAAACATTTAGAATAAAAATAAATATACAATTGAACTATTTAGATTTATGTCCACTATTCCGTATACTCCAATGACAGGGAGAATTGAAGAATACTTCAAAAAAATTATGGAAACTCAGTCGCCAACAGTAGCTAACAACACTTGGTTGAAGAGCATAGGATTCACAAGTAGTAATGATAGATATCTTCTCAGGGTTCTAAAATATATTGGATTTATTGAAAGCGGAGGGACACCAAGCGAAACGTGGAAAGAATACAGAGTTCCTCCGAAATCGAAAATTGTTCTAGCGAGAGCAATAAAAAAAGGATACTCTAACTTGTTTGCGATTTATCCCGATGCTTATAGGAAAGATAAGGAAGCTCTTTATGCTTATTTTAGTTCCCAATCAAATGTTGCTGAAAAAACTATTACCCTGATGGTCAACACATTCATTGCACTACGTGATTTGGCAGATTTTGAAGCTCCAGAATTAAAAGAAATAACAAAACCTCAAGAAATTAGTGAACCAGAACACATAGAAAAACTAGTAAAAGCTAAAAGAGCAACAGAATTACATATCAACATTCAACTTCATTTACCGGCAACTGATGATTCAAATGTATATGATAAATTATTTGAGTCATTAAAAAAACACCTTTTATCAGATGAAGATTAATGCTTTCAGATATTAAGAAGAATATTGATGCATTTAAAGTAGAAGCTCATGGAATCTTATCTATTCATGAAGCCTCTCCTTCACGAAAAGTAATTTTGGATAATACGTATAATAAACTGAAAAATTTAAGCCTAAATCAAGATGAGATGTTAAAACAAGCACTTCGATGTGTTGAACATGATTTATACAGAGCAGCGTACATTCTGTCTTGGATAGCGCTAATCGATTTAATTGAAGAAAAACTAGCATCCGATAATTTTATAAAACTTAATCAAGCGAGACCAAAATGGAATATTACTTCATTAGATGATCTCAGAGAAAAACAAAATGAGTACAGTATATTAGAGGCAAGTAGGGTTGTAGGTCTCATTTCCAAAGGAGATATGCGGATTCTTGTTGGATATTTAAACGAAAGACATCAATGTGCTCATCCAACTAATTTCTATCCTAATTTCAATCAGACTCTCGGTTATATAGCTAATATATTATATCGAATCGAAGTCATTCAAATAATTCAATACTAGTTTCCAGCCCAATCTAATTCATTGAGAATGTCCAATCCCCATAACTTTTCGTCCGGGGTTTTTGACGTTTTTTTAGTCCTGGTCTGTTTTCTTGTGTGTCTAGGATGCTGGAGTATAGGCCTTTCTTCTCTGGTTCAGGGGTCTCGGGTATAGGGTTTTCGGGTGTGCTGGGAGTGAGGGTGGGCAGGAATACTCTCTCTGAATCACTGAACACCACTCACTATTCATTGAAAAAACATTTAGACTACCAATAAAGTAATGAACCATGAAGATTCTAATCGATAACCAGTTAAACGGCATGGACAGGTTCCTAAGAATCCAAGGATACGACGTAACCACCGCATACGACCTAGGCTTCACAGAGAAAACCGATGAAGAAGTCATAAAACACGCAAAACAAAACAACATGATCCTCGTCACAGAAGACAACACGGCTGCAAAACTAGCCGAAAGCCTAGACGTACAGACAATCCACCTGGACATGAAGATGAAATCCAAAGCAGTAGCAGAAGAGTTAAAGAAAATTGATCCCTAGTTTCAATATTAAGGTGAAAAAAAGAGAAGTTATCCAAGGCAAGGCATTTTGAACTTCTTAAAAAAATGCTTTGTAAGGACAAGCAGAGCATTTTCCATTAACTATGTTAGCAAGTTCTATTTCGTTTCTGACCTCTGTTAACATTTGGACTAGTTCATTCCGAGTTTTCAAAAGAGTGCTTCTTTTTTTGGTATATTCTGAGTATTTTGTTTGTATTGATTCAGAGTCTAATAGCATCACTGTTTTTACTCTTAACTCGTCAACATCTGTATCTACATAAGTTGTGATTATATCGTAACCATCCCACGAAAAAGATTTTGTCTCATCGTCTCTGTACGTCCTAGGTTCAAAGTTTACTATTTCTTCATTTTTGACCCTATTATTCTTTTTATTTAAGGCGCTCCAAAAAACGATTACATAGTGGTCAACATACATTTTCACAAGTTGGTCTCGATTTCTTGGCTCATTTACAGGTATATTCAGTTTTAAGGCAGCACTGGTAATTTCGTTAGTTATATCATTTTTGAGATTAAGCTCTAGAGATACAATTTCATCGTGTTCTTCATTATATTCATCCAATTTTTTAGCAATTTTTGGATATCCTGTTCTAATATGTTCCTCTAAATACTTACCTTGGTTGACTCCATCTAGACCTCTAACAATAGCTTTCGTGTAACAATTATTTTCATTATCTCGTATGGAAGTAACCGGGAAAACTCCATCAAAACTAGTAAAAAACTGATTTATTACGTTAACAAATTGTTGAGAATGCTTTTGCTTCCTCTGAGCCCTTTCTACCCATCGAT
>CAYNKU010000227.1:0-808 GCA_964397865.1 uncultured Pirellulales bacterium
GACCAAATAATAAATCGTCGAAAATACAGAAAGGAAGGAACCGAATCGATGTCGCCACCGAACATACCGAAGAAAATCAGGGGATTGGATTATATCCTTGGAGCGATAGGCCTTGTTTATATGTTAGGTGCTAATCATTTGTGTATGATGGGTTTTATTTCATTCAAATATCTACAGCCTCTTTTGGCTTTATATTTGGTTCCGGCTTTTATGGTTGAATATTTTTTGATAATGCGAACTAAGATCGGGCCTTTATTCCTGATATGCCCAATACTTTATGCTGCTCACGCAATATTGATACTTGCGGGAGTGCCGATATTTTTCACAGGGAACCTGGGTGTTTTGAATATGGTTGTCCCATTGTTTGGGTACGGCTTTTTGGCTTTTGCAATTGGTCATATTTATAGTCGTTATGCATTGAAAAAGTTAAAAGGTATCACGCATCTTGAAGGAGAGTCGGCTGATGGGAATTGACAGGATTATTCATGAGCCGGTGAGACTGCGGATTATGATGGTGCTTACCGGGGTCGATGAAGCGGATTTCAACTTTATCCTGGCTGCTCTGGGTTTGACAAGGGGCAATTTATCCCGGCATGTGGAGAAACTCGAATCCGCGGGCTATCTCAAGGTCAAAAAGTCTTTTAACGGCAGGCTGCCGAATACGAGCTATCAACTTACGCAAAAAGGCATCAAGGCCCTGGTGAAGTATTGGAAAGATATTGATGCTGTTCGGCGATCAGGGCGATTCTGACGGATTTATAAGCTTCGAATCCCGGCCTACCGGGGGTGGTATCGGGCGTTACAAGGC
>CAYNKU010000227.1:818-4296 GCA_964397865.1 uncultured Pirellulales bacterium
TACCGGGGGTGTTTAAGTACTTACAAGGGATTATTTGGGCGGGGGTTATGGTTAAAAAGTCTTTCGCGGCGGGAATTTCCCTTGACAAAAGTGAGCAGGTTAACTATTAGAACAGGTTTGGAATTGATTTTTTCACGCAAAACCAGAGTCAGAGACTGATTACGCATTATTTTTATCGGCCGGCGGCTTTGGTTTCAAAAGTTATTTGGAGTACTAAGTAATGTTACCGACAAAAAAGACCAGCAAGGCCAGGACACGTACCCGCCGCAGTCATCATCGCCTCAAGGCCACGAACTATTCTCTCTGCAAGCGCTGCGGTCAGTCAAAGCTTCCACACGCGGCCTGCGGAAACTGCGGGTATGTTAATCCGAAGTTGACTTTGAAGCTCAGTAAGGAGGAGAGCAGTTAATTTATGCGAATCGCGATTGACGCAATGGGCGGCGACAACGCACCGGGCGAGATAATCTCGGGTGCGCTGGAGTCAACTGAACTGCTTGATTCGGGCGATGAGCTTATTCTTGTCGGGCCGGAGGACGTTATACAATCGGAACTGGCCGGCAGGAAGTATCGCGGGCAGAGCGTACGTATAGTCGATGCGCCGGAAAAGATCGAGATGGATGAGCCGCCGATAGAGAGCCTTCGCAAGAAGCGGCGCAGTTCGATCGCGGTGATGGCCAAGATGGCTTCCAAGGGTGAGGCTGACGCGGTGATATCGGCGGGTAATACGGGGGCGTGTGTCGCGGCGTTTCAAATGAGGATGCGAAATCTCGCGGGCGTGATCCGGCCGGGAATAGCGGTGGTATTTCCGACGTTCGAGGGGCCCGTTACGATTTGCGACGTGGGCGCTAATATCGCGTGTAAGCCTATAAATATTTATCAATACGCGGTGATGGCGAGTATCCACGCCCGGGATGTCGTGGGTATCAAAAAGCCGAGGGTCGGGCTTATGAGTATAGGCCAGGAGGACGCCAAAGGCAACGAGGTCGTCAAGAAGGCCCGCGATATGATAAAATCCGACCCGGATATAACGTTCGTGGGCAATATCGAAGGCAGAGACATCTTCAGGGGCACGTGTGACGTTGTGGTGTGCGAAGGTTTCGTGGGCAACGTTATTCTGAAACTGACCGAGGGGATGGTCGACGGTTTGTTTAAGGCTATCAAGCACGAGCTGATGCAGGAGAAGCTGACGCTGGCGCTGAAGTTCAAGCCTGTGATGATGCGGATGTACAAGAAGTATGACTATAACGAATACGGCGGAGCGCCGCTTTTGGGGGTAAATGGTACTGCTATAATATGTCACGGCTCGAGTAAGGCGCGGACGATAAAGAACGCTATTATGGCGGCGAAGAAATATTACACGCAAAAGATCAACGATAAGATAATTGGGTATCTTACAAATTCCAAGGTAAGGAGCGTTGATGAACAAGGAAGTTAAAGGTAAGACGCCGGCTTACAGTGCTGTTATAACAGGCTGCGGCTCTTATATGCCGGAAAAGGTTTTGACTAACGAAGACCTGGCGAAGATGGTGGATACTTCGGATGAATGGATAATCACCAGGACGGGTATCAAAGAGCGTCATATTACCACTGATAATGAAAGCACGGCCTTTCTGGCGATAGAGGCGTCGAAAAAGGCGCTCGATATGGCCGGACTGAGTGCCAAAAAGCTTGAATTGATAATAGTCGCGACGATTACGCCCGAGATGGTGTTTCCGTCGACGGCGTCGTTCGTTCAGCGGGCTATCGGGGCGACAAACTCGTGGGTCTTCGATCTGGCGGCGGCCTGCAGCGGTTTTTTGTACAGTCTTTCGATTGTACAGCAGTTCATTCAGAGCAGCAGGTGTAAGAACGCGCTTGTAATAGGGGCTGAAACCCTCACAAAAATTACCGACTGGAAGGACAGGACGAGTTGTATTTTATTCGGCGACGGAGCGGGCGCGGTCGTTATCGAGCGCAGTGAAAAGGTGAATATGGGGATTATTTACAGTACGATGGCATCGGACGGCAACTGCTGGGAGGCGCTGAACTGCCAGGCGTACGGATCGAGGTATCCTTCGACCAGAGAGCTGGAAGATCCGCAGAAGGTTTATATGCAGATCAAAGGCAGAGAGGTTTATCAACAGGCGGTTCGGCGGATAGTGGAGACGGTGACGGATTGTCTGGAGCATTGCAATTTGACCGTCAGGGATGTCGCGATGCTTATTTCTCACCAGATGAACGCGCGGATAATCGAATCGGCGGCGAAACGTCTTAAGCTGCCTAAAGAGAAGGTATTTATAAATATCCATAAGTACGGCAATACGTCCGCGGCGTCGGTGCCAATAGCTTTCGATGAATGCTACCGACAGGGAAAGATAAAAAAAGGTGACGTCGTAGTGCTGGTGGCATTCGGGGCGGGATTAACGTGGGGAGCGAATGTAGTTCAGTTTTGATTCGGCGGGAAAAACGGCGTTGCAGTATTAAGATACCAGGGACGGATTGAATTATGAAGACAGCTTTTTTGTTTCCGGGTCAGGGGGCGCAGTCAGTCGGGATGGGGGCGGATATCGCGGAGGCGTATCCGGCGGCGGCGGAAGTCTTTGAAAAAGCAAACGATATCGTAGGTTACGATCTGCGAAAGTTGTGCTTCGAAGGGCCGGAGGAGGAGTTAAATACGACTACGATCTCACAGCCGGCGATCTTCGTGGCCTCGGCGGCGATCCTGAAAGTTACGCGGACAAGTGCGGCCTGTGAGGGTATAAAGGTCGATGTTACGGCGGGGCTGAGCCTGGGGGAATATACCGCTCTTTATGCGGCGGGGTTGATAAGCTTCGAGGACGGCTTGAAGCTGGTACAAAAACGCGGCCAGGCGATGCAGGCGGCGGCGGATGCGACCGACGGCGGGATGGTCAGTATAATCGGGCTCGATGAGGAACAGGCGGGCGAACTTTGCGCCGAGGCGGCCGAGGGAGAGGTATTGGCGGCGGTGAATTTTAACTGTCCGGGCCAAATCGTTTTAAGCGGCAGTAAGGCAGCGTGCGGGCGCGCGGAGGCCCTGGCGGAGAAATACGGGGCGATAAAGGCGGTTCGGCTGGAAGTAGCGGGGGCGTTTCACAGCGAGATGATGTCGGGGGCGGCGGAAGAACTGGGCAAGGCGCTCGCCGACAGTGATATAGCCGAACCGGCGGAGATAAAAGTTGTCGCAAATGTTGACGCGGATTATTATTCGAACGCGGAAAAAATCAGGGAGGGCCTTAAAGGACAGTTGACACGGCCTGTTCTCTGGCAAAAATGTATGGAAAGGCTGCTTGGTGACGGAGTGGAGAATTTTTATGAGATCGGGCCGGGGAGGGTATTGACCGGTCTTATGAAGAGAATCCATCGGCGGACGCGGGTTGTTAATGTGAGCGGTCTTGAGACCTTAAAGCAATTATTGGGTTCATAATTGACAGGGAGATTACTCAAACTGACCGATGGCCAGTTCGAAATATTAAAAATC
>CAYNKU010000228.1:0-4287 GCA_964397865.1 uncultured Pirellulales bacterium
AGCAAACGCTGATTATTACCAGCGGCTTTGCGGGCTTGTCGAGGGGCTGGAGGTGGAAGTTCTGGCTGGTTCGGAGAGCCTGGTGGAGATCGCGGAACTCGAGCAGGTGGATACGGTTTTGACGGCGGTTGTCGGGGCGGCGGAGCTTGAGGCGGTACTGGCGGCGGCGAAGCAGGGCAAAAGGCTCGCGATTGCCAATAAGGAGCCTCTTGTGATGGCGGGTGAGCTTTTGACGTCGGCGGTTCGGCAGGCGGGCGGGCTGATTTTGCCGATCGACAGTGAGCACTCGGCGATATTTCAGGCGATGCGGTCTGGTTCGGCGGAGGAGGTAAGTAAAATTATTTTGACGGGTTCGGGGGGGCCTTTTCGGGAATTCAGCGCCGAGCAGATCAGGGAAGTAACTGTTGAGCAGGCGTTGGCGCATCCGGTATGGGAAATGGGGCCGAAGATAACGATAGATTCGGCGACGATGATGAACAAGGCTTTGGAGATCATCGAGGCGAGGTGGCTGTTCGATACGCCGGTTGAAAAGATAGAGGTATTGATTCATCCGGAATCGATCGTTCATTCGCTGGTGGAATTTGTGGATGGTTCGGTTGTGGCGCAGTTGGGCCGGCCCGATATGTGTTTGCCGATTCAATACGCGCTGACTTATCCGAAGCGGGTCGCGGGGATATCGGAGCATTTAAGGCTCGAGGAGTTGGGGCGGCTTAGCTTTGAAAAGCCCGATTTAGAGCGGTTCAGGGCGATCGCGTTGGCTTTCGAGGTTGCCGGGGCGGGCGGGACGGCGGCGGCGGTTTTCAACGCGGCTAACGAGACGGCGGTCGGAGAGTTCTTGGCGGGGAGGATTAAATTTGTTAGTATAATGGAACTTATCGAACATTGCGTGAACAAACATACTGTTAAGACGAATATCGGGTTGGAAGAATTGCTCGAGGCTGACGCCTGGGCCCGAAGAGAGGTTAATGAATGTCTAAATCAAAGGGTTTACTGAATCACTACCAGCGATTGTTAATTCTGGCGGCTGTTCTGGGCGTTATTGTGTACTTTATGGTTCATAACATAGGTGCTTTCGGCAGGGCTCTTATTGTGGTCATAGGGTTCGGGGCGGTTGTTTTGATCCACGAGTTCGGCCATTTTGTGGTGGCGAAATTATCGGATATACATGTGGAGGCGTTTTCGATAGGCTTTCCGCCGATACTTTTGGGGATTTTGCGGACGGAGAAGGGCTGGCGGATTCGCATTATGCCGGGGCTTTTTCCCAAGGAGGCCGAAGATGACGATGGCGCGGGGCTTTTGAGTTTTCATATCGGCAGGAAGGCGAAGGCGGGCGAGACGGAATATCGGATCGGATTGATCCCGTTCGGCGGTTTTGTGAAGATGCTCGGCCAGGAGGATACCAAAACCGTCGAGGCCAGTGACGATCCGCGTTCATACGCGAACAAGTCGGTTGGGGCGAGGATGGCGGTTATAGCGGCGGGCGTTACTTTCAACGCGATCAGCGCGATAATAGCGTTTATGGTTGTATTTCTTATCGGGATAAATCGGATACCCCCTATTGTCGGCGGGGTTATGGCCGATTCACCCGCGGCGCGGGCGGGGCTGGCGAACGGTGATGAGATCATAGTTATCGGAGAGAGGCGAGGTAATCTTGAGTTCAGTGATATCGGTATGGCGGCGGCTTTGTCGGGCAGGGACGAGGCGGTTTCGCTGACGGTGAAACATCCGGATGATTCTGTCGGGGAGGTTTCGCTGGTAGCGGAGAAACTGGACTCTTCGGATTTGGATTTGAGGATTTTTGGTGAGTTGCCGGCTTCGAGTCTGCAGGTGGAAGAGGTGACCTACAGTAACGGTCTGTTTGAAAGAACAGGGTTGATGGGGGGCGACAGAATAATCAGTGTCGGCAGTAAGGATATTGAAGCTCACTGGCAGCTCGAAAAGGAGGTCAGCGGCAGGTTAGCCAATATGGTAACTGTCGGAGTAGAGCGGATAAGCAAATCCGGTAAAAAGGAGATAAAGGAGATAATAAAGACCCAGGTGCCGCTCGAGATGAGTTATGCCGATGGTTATACCGAGGTCAAGAGTGAGTCGAATCTTAGCCACATTTATTCGATGGTGCCTCGTTTAAAGGTTAGCTTTATTCTAAGCAAAAAAGATGGAGGCGGTGATAAGCTGGTGAGTGATAAGCTTAAGGTTGGTGATATTATTTTAGCCGCGGGAGATATAGAGAATCCAACTTTCAAAGAGTTTCGGGATGTTACCATTTCGCATGAAGACAAAGAGCTTGCCATAACTTTATTGCGTACTAATGCAGAGGGCCTTGAGGAGACAGTTGCCGTGAACGTGACACCAAAGAAATCCGAAGGCAGTAATCGGGCTTCGGTGGGGATTTTTATTGCCCTGGACGCGGAACATGCGGTTGTCGCGAAGACAATAGATGTCGAGGGCGGGCCTGAGAAGCTGCGAATTCCGCGCGGGGCAACGATAACGGCGGTTGACGGTGTTGCGGTATCGAGCTTTTATGACTGCATCGGGGAGATTAGGAAAAATGCCGGTCAGCGGATTACGATTGATTATCGAATCGATGAGGAGATAGCGGGTGATGTCGCGATCGATGTGGAGGCGTCAGGAAAATTCGTTACCGTCAGGAAAAGTCTTGCGAAATGGATACCGTTCGAGCTGTTGGAGAGATTGTATAAGGCCGACGGGCCCGTCGAGGCGATACAAATGGGCTACAGGCGGACGGTGATGTTCATAGCACAGGCTTATATAACACTTCAGCGGGCGGTTACGGGGCTTGTGAGTCCGAAGAATTTTATGGGGCCTGTCGGGATTATCGCGGTTAGTTACAAGATCGTAAGCCAGCGGCCTTTGATCGATTATGTTCATCTTCTTGGTTTGATAAGCGCGTTTATCGCGGTATTTAATTTTCTGCCGATACTGCCATTTGACGGAGGTCATATAGTTTTTCTGGCGGTTGAGAAGATCAAAGGCTCGCCGGTGAATGAGCATATCCAGGGGATGGTGAGCTATATCGGCCTGTCGCTTGTTTGTGCTCTTTTTCTTTATGTTACGTTCTATGATGTGGTGAGGAATTGTTTCCAATAGTTAGTAGAACAGTTAAGGAAATTATGAATGTATAAGGATAAAACCGTCTGCACGGTTGTACCTGCTCATAATGAGGAGTTGCTTATCGGCAGAGTTATCGAGACGATGCCGGAGTATGTCGACAAGATAGTTATCGTTGACGATAAGAGTGAGGACAAGACGGCTGAGATTGTTAAGGGGTATGTGCAGGGCCGGCCGAATCGCGTGGTTCTTATTGAGCACGAGGCCAATCAAGGTGTAGGCGGAGCCATCGCAACCGGCTACAAATGGGCAAGGGATAATAAGATTGATGCGGCGGTTGTAATGGCCGGGGACGCGCAGATGGATCCGGAGGATTTGCCGGCGTTGCTTGAGCCGGTGGTTAGCGGCGAAGTTGATTATTCGAAGGGCAACCGGCTGTTTACGGGTAATGCGTGGAATCTTATTCCGAAGGTTCGTTATCTCGGCAATTCGTTTTTATCATTGCTGACAAAGATCGCGTCCGGTTATTGGCATGTTGCGGATTCGCAGACCGGGTATACGGTTATTAATCTGCGTGCTCTGGAACTGATTGATATTGACAAGATCTATAAACGTTATGGCATGCCGAACGATATACTTGTTAAGTTGAATATCTTTAACCTGAAGGTTCGCGATGTTCCGATCAAGCCGGTTTACAATGTTGGTGAGAAATCAGGAATCAAAATATATAAAGTTGTGCCCAAGCTGTCGTGGCTGTTATTTAAGTGTTTTTTGTACAGGATGAAGGAGAAATATATCATACGCGACTTTCATCCGCTGATATTCTTTTATTCGCTTGGAGCGATGTTCTGTGTTTTGACATTTATTTTATTTATAAGGCTATTTATCAAGTGGGGAGTCAACGGCAGTATTCCGCCGATAAACGCGCTGGCGGCGATGTTCAGCTTTATGAGCAGTTCGATGTTCACTTTGTTCGCGATGTGGTTCGATATGGAGGCAAATAAGGATTTGAAATGAGGATCCTTGTTGAAATCACCCATCCGGCACATGTTCATTTCTTCCGCAATGCGATCGGTATATGGAGATTACATGGTCACGAAGTTGCCGTAACCACCAGGGAAAAAGATATCACGATTGAATTGCTCGATAAGTACAATATCTCTTACACGGTACTAAGCGAAATCGGCAAATCTAAATTTTCTCTGCTTGCCGAACTGG
>CAYNKU010000229.1:0-4271 GCA_964397865.1 uncultured Pirellulales bacterium
ATCCCGAAACGACATCGGGATGGCTTTTTTTATTGTTTTCGTTTTGTGAAACATCTTGTCAAATAAGCAGTTACAGTAATTAATGGCCATACTTTGGTCAGTTTGAGTAATTTAGAGTTTTTTATTTAGTCGCTTTAATCCTGTTATTTTCGTCGAGGAGGACGATTTTGGGTTTTAATTCGGCTGCTTCGGCAGCGGTGCACCAAGTGAAACTGAAAATAATAATAATATCCTTCGGTTGTATAAGATGGGCGGCGGCGCCGAGCACGATCATATCGCCCGAACCGGCGGGGGCGGGTATGGCGTAAGTTTCGAGGCGGCTTCCGTTGGTAATATCGGCGATCATAACAGTTTCGTAGGGGGTGATGTCGGCGGCGGCCATAAGGTCGGCATCAATGGCGATACTGCCGGCGTAGTGCAGTTTGGTCTCGGTGACGGTCGCACGGTGGAGCTTACTTTTTAGCATTTTTATGAACATAACGCGTTAACCTCAATATCCCGAACAGCTTAAAACGCTATTTTATACTATTGTGTGCCGGCGTCCACCAAAATATTGTCGATCAGGCGGGTGGAGCCGATTCTTGCCGCTATGGCTACCAGGACTCTCGGGGCCTTTTCGGCTATCCGGGGCAGTTCCTGGAGCGTTTCGGGGTCGACAATACTGATATATTCGATTTTTATCGATGGGTTCGGTTCTAATATGCCCTTGATTTCGGTAATAATGTTTTTTGGGTCTTTTACGCCTTCGGTGAGCATTTCTTGGGCTTTTTCGAGCGATTTATATATCAGGGCGGCGTCTTTTCTATGCTCGGAACTGAGGTATTTGTTCCTGCTGCTAAGTGCCAGGCCGTCGGCTTCGCGGACTATCGGGCAGACGACGATCTCGAGCGGCATATTCAGATCAGCGACCATTTTTTCGATGACAATCCCCTGCTGGGCGTCTTTCTGGCCGAAAAACGCCTGGTCAGGGGCGATTATATTAAAGAGCTTTGCGCAGACGGTGGTTACTCCGCGAAAGTGCCCGGGGCGGCTTCGGCCGCAGAGGGTTTCGGTTAGTTTATCGACGGCTACCCACGTCAGATTTTCGCCGGTGTACATTTCATCCGCGGATGGGTTAAAGACTAAATCGACGCCGAGATTGCGGCACATCTCGAGGTCGGCTTCGACGGGCCTGGGATATTTTTCGAAATCTTCGTTTGGGCCGAACTGGGTCGGATTTACAAAAATACTGACCGCGACGAAATCACAGCTTTTCAGGGCCGCCTCGATCAGGGAGATATGACCTTTGTGGAGCGCTCCCATCGTTGGCACGAAGCCGATTTTTTTACCCGCTCTGCGCGCGGCTTTTACCAGCTCTCTTGTCGCTTCGATTGTCCGGGTAACTTCCATAGGCCGGTATTTTAAGTCTTTTGGCTGTCAAAATCAATTACGTAACTTCGCAAGTGGGTTAGCAGGTTTTCGATATCGCCGCGGCGTGTGCAGTCGAATTCCGGGATGCGGATCGTGATAACGGGCGAATTGTTCCAGTTCGCAAAGAGCCTGTCGTAATCGTCGCTCAGGGCATGCAGAAATGCCGGGTCGATTTTCTGTTCGTAGCTGCGGTTGCGGCTGTGTATTCGCTCGGCGCAGATATCGACCGGTGCTTTGAGGTATATCGCAAGGACAGGGGCAGCGACGGTGGAGCTTAAATAGCCGTAGAGTCGGTTGTATAAATTCAACTGTATCTCATCAAGGAGCTGTTTGGCGTAGATCATTTCCTTGTCGAATATATAATCGGAGACGGCTATCCGGCGGGCGGGCAGGGTATCGGGGGCGAGTTGCTTTAGCCGGGCGGATAAAAAGTAAAATTGCGAATCGAGGGCCAGCTCTTTATCGCCGGCGTAGACTTTGGGTAAAAAGGGATTCGTATCGTAAGGCTCGAAGATCATTTCAGCAGCGAGTGGGCCGGCAATTTTTTTAACGAGAGTCGTTTTGCCCGCTCCTATAATGCCGGCGACGCTGACAAGCTGGGGCCTTTCGGGGTCAATGAAGAAGTTCTGACCGCCGAGCCTTGATGTGAGTTCTTTTACGGATACTTTTAAAACAGGATGTACCAGGTCAGGTTTCAATTGGCAAAGGCCCGCCAATACAAAACTTCGCAGGTGCATTCGCGGGTGGGGTACGGTAAGCGAGGGGGTGTTTATTATTCTTTCGCCGAAGAGCAGAAGGTCGAGGTCAATAGTTCGTGCGGACCATTTTTCTTTTCTTACCCGCCCGAGAGAAGTTTCGATCCCGAGAAGTTTTTCGTGCAGTTGGTCGGCGGTCAAGCCGGTTTTGACTTCAGCGACGGTGTTTAAGAAATCGCTCTGATCCATTTGGGCCAGTGGTTTTGTTTCTATGATATCACTGTTGCGAATCAGGCTGACGCCGGGGGCTTCGCCGAGCATTTTCAGGGCCTTACCGATGTAGCTTTGGCGGTCAGGGATATTACCGCCAAGCGCGATATATGCGATAGTCTCTTCGGACATTGCGGTTTAACCTCGATGCAGGAGAAATACCCCGCTTTTTACATTTTTGCGATTCGTTTTAGGGCCGTCGCGGTATTTTCGGGCTTCGCGAAGGCGGTCAGGCGGAAGTATCCTTCGCCGGCGGCCCCGAAGCCCGAGCCGGGCGTGCCGACGACGTTGGCCTTTTCGAGCAGCAGGTCGAAGAAGTCCCAGGACTTCATCGCGTCAGGGGTTTTGAGCCAGATATACGGCGCGTTGACGCCGCCGTAGACCTGGTAGCCTAATTTGGTCAGCGAGGAGCGGATCATCTCGGCATTGGACATATAGTTATCGATTATCCCGCGGATCTGTTTTTTGCCTTGCGGGGTATATACCGCGGCCGCGCCGACCTGGGAGATATACGAAGCGCCGTTGAACTTGGTGGAGTGTCTGCGGTTCCAGATCGGGTTTACTTCGATGGCCGTGGCGTCATAGGTAAAGGCCTTTAGTTCGTGCGGGACGACCGTAAACGCGCAGCGGATGCCGGTAAAGCCGGCGGTCTTCGAGAAGCTGCGGAACTCGATGGCGACCTCTTTTGCGCCGTCGATTTCATAGATCGAATGCGGGATGTCGGGGTCGGTTATGAACGCTTCGTAGGCGGCGTCGAAGAGGATTATCGCTTTATGTTCCCTGGCGAAGTTGACCCACTCGGCGAGGATTTCTTTACCCGCGACGGCTCCGGTGGGGTTATTGGGAAAGCACAGGTAGATGATGTCGGCTTTTTCGCGGGGAAGCTGCGGGACGAAATCGTTTTCAGCGGTGCAGGGCATATAGACGATTTTTTCGTATCTGCCTGTTTCGTCAGCGGGGCCTGTCCTGCCCGCCATGACGTTGGTATCGACATAAACGGGATAGACCGGGTCGGTGACGGCGATGATATTGTCGGCGCCGAAAATTTCCTGGATGTTGCCGGTATCGCATTTTGCCCCGTCGCTGACGAAAATTTCGCTGATATCGAGATCGACACCGCGGCTGTTATAATCATTTTCGAGTATCGGCTTTCTCAGGAAGTCGTAACCCTGCTCGGGTCCGTAACCGTGGAAACCATTTTCACAGGTCATATCGTCGACGGCCTTGTGCATCGCTTCGGTTACGGCCGGCGCCAAAGGCTGGGTCACATCGCCGATACCCATACTGATGATTTGGGCGGATGGGTTTTTAGTATGGAATTTGCGGACCCTCCTGGTAATTTCAGGAAAAAGATAGCCCGCCTGGAGTTTCAGAAAATTTTCGTTAATTGTTGTCATTATTTTTTCTCCATAAATCAAAGCGATGTATTGTAGCGACATACCCTCCTACGGTCAAGGCCGGACATCGCTGTGTTTATGTCATCCTCTCCCTGCTTCTTTAGGGCGTTTATCCAACTTGAGGTGCCATTTGGGTACCTCAATTTTTTGAGGTCGCAATTTGCGACCTCAAAAATCTAAAGTTGTCAACATTGTCATTGTTATTCGCCGAGCCAGTTGGGGCCTATTGTTATGTCGACCTTGAGGGGGACGTCGAGTTTTATGGCGGTGGTCATTTCGTCTGCGATCCATTTGGCGTGATCTTTTGCGCGATTTTTCGGCAGTTCGAAGACGAGTTCATCGTGTATCTGGAGGATGAGTTTTACCGGCAGGTTTTTAGCTTCGATCCTATGATGGATATTTATCATGGCGAGCTTTATCAAATCAGCGGCTGAACCCTGGATGGCGGTATTGACAACGAGGCGTTCGGCCTGGGCGCGTTTGCCGGCATTTTTGTGAT
>CAYNKU010000230.1:0-4266 GCA_964397865.1 uncultured Pirellulales bacterium
CGAGGAGGAGGCCGTGGGGGTCTGCGAGGATGGCGTCGACGTGGTCTGCCATGTCCTCTCTGCCCTTGGGGGTGGTCTGCCAGATGCGGGGGTTGGATTCTTCGTCGTGGTGCTGGAGGGCGAGCCTCATGCGGATGATGTGGGGTCTGTCTTCTTTTGTGGCCTGGCGGATGTTCATGGTTGTTTTTTGGGTGTAGGGTTTATTATTGGTTTGTGGGTGTATGTGTTGTGTGGAGCCCGGTCGTCTAGTGGACAAGGATAGAGGGCTTTGGACCCTCCGACGCGAGTTCGAATCTCGTCCGGGCTACCAATTTAAATTTATATTTTTTGTACGAGAGTTGAGAGAATTATGTAACCATAGAATAATTTACCACTTGAGAATATAATACCATTTATCTTGACATATTATTAACCTATTATTTATTGATACAAATTGACAAAATATGAGATGGGGGAGTTAGATGACTATCCAAATACAGCTCAAATTTTAGAAAAATATGAAGCATATTTTATTTACTGTTTAAAGAATGAATATTCTCAAGGAATTATTGATGAAATTACGATTATATTAGATCCGTTATATGAAATAAAATATAAAGACGAGTTATTTTGCATTTATGAAGGAAATAAACTATTATGTGTTATTGACAACTTCGACTCTACAATTCTTATTATTTGTTACGAAAAAGATACATTCGGATTTATTTCTGAATTATATTGGGAAGATATCAGGGTAATAAACAGCGCCTATCTTTCGAGTGAATATAAAATTGATCAGTATGGAGACTTTTCATTCGAGGCATCTACTGGTTTTATCGAAGATAATCTAGAAATTACAAACTTTGAAGATCTATTACCAATTTCGATTTTCCGTTTATTTTTAAAACAAGAAGAGATCGGAAAAGCTGTCGTCTCATATTGTAATTATGAAATGGGCGATTTGAACCCTACAATTAAATATATAGAAATCGTTTCGACGCATAGGAGAAAACGATATGGTTCACAGTTTTTAGCATTAATCGAAGAATATCTAGAAAGGTTTGATTTTGATCTCGTATGGGCATCAAACGTTCAGGAATATTTGTTCTTCAAAAAGAATGGGTATCAATTTGATTTAGATGAAGGCTATAAATATCTTGGATAGTGTTTTACGAGGATTATTACACCCTTTCTTAAACTGGTCCTTAACTCATTCTTTAATTTTATAAATTATTTGAAATACATGCTAAGAATGTATTTCCAGATCCATTTTTCATCAATTTTTTTTAGTGTTCCTTGTTTTCCTAAGGCACGTATTATTTTTTGATCCGAACGTTCTGGCCATGGGTGATACCATAGATACTTTACTTTTATCTGGTTGGCATAATATAGCTCATCTGTATAATTATAGAAATAAGGAGATTCGTCTATGACTTCAGCGATACCGAAAATCCTGCGTCTAGAATATACTATAACGACATCACCTTGTTGGACGCTATTCTTGAAATCCCAAAGTTGGTTAGTTGCGTACCCAACACTTACTTTTTTCTCTCTTCCTATGTTCCAATTTGATTCAGCTTCGATACGAACTCTATTTTTAAGCTCATTTTTAGTTTGGATATTTGTTAGGTCACCGATGTCCCATCCAATGGCTATAAAGCCATCTCCGTTTTCATCAATAACGTCAACCCATAACTCCCAATGAGAAGCGTCCTCACCAGGAGAGATTTTCCAGAGCGATAAGGGTTGAATATCTTCAGCGATTTTTTTTGTTGACGTGGATGGGGGCAGGGCATCAAGGGGGATTTTACTTCTAGAAGCGCGTCTGATTTTATTTTGTTGGGGATTATAGTGTTTAATATCATTCTTCGAGAGCATTGGAGCATGTGAAAAATGACTATCGAAAAACGTGTTTACATCTTGACAAAATGCTGAGTCTGGATTTTCTATTAGTACATTTGCTTCCGAATTCGAACTTTGTGCGGGACCAGTAATATTTGAGGACCCAATTAAGATGGATGGGTTCGGACCTCTAAATATGAATAATTTTGGGTGGAATCCTGGATTATTATATTTTCGTACTTCAGCATTGCTTCTTTTCGAGATTTTGTAGAGCGTCTCTGCTGCTTCTTTATCCGTAATCCCATAAGCGTGTGAGAGACCAAATACTATTTTCAGCGATGCATTTCTCGCTAAAAAGGTATTAAGCTCTGGAAGGAGAGTTTTTAATCCCCTTTTTTTCACATATGCAATTGCGATAAGCAATTCATCGGATGTCGCTATAAGTTTTGGAATCTCTTTTACTAACTCAGAAGCCTCAAGAAATCGAACATTCACAGATACGATTAATGTAATTTATAACTTAAATATTTATACTACAAGTCATACTAAAAAGAACTCTAGATTGTATTGGTGGAAGAGACATTAAATCCTCTGACGTGAGTTCGAAGCTCGCTCAGGCGTGCGAATGTGCGAATATTTAAAGATAGACTAATATTTACATTTATTTTAAGCATAGATATATTATCGAGAAGATAAGTCGCGAGTGTAGGTGAAAACGAAATGAGTGAGCTTTCAAGTGTAGCAAAAGGCAGGATTGGAGAGACTTTAGTGGCTTTAGAATTGGAAAAACGCGGTTTGTTTGTGTACAGACCGGATTTCGAGGAAAAAGTCGACCTCATCGGATTAAGAGAACTCGATGGAAAATTAAAATACATATCTTTACAGGTCAAAACCTCCTTCTTTACAAGAGACCATTCAATTACCGTTCACAAGAAAAAACACCTAGAAGACCCTACTTTCTATTACATCTTCTGCTTAATTGATACTTTTGAAAAACAACCTACATTTATTATCGTACCAAGCGTGGAATTAAACAAGGTAATGGAAAAAGCCTTTAAAACGGCTAGTTGGACGAAAAAAGGGGCTTACACTTTCCATATTCCTTCTAATACTAAATTGGGCAAATGGGAAAAATATCGAAACCTATTTCGATTTTAAACTACGCGTCCGAGCGGAAAAAGATGAGGGGTTAAAAGACCCTCCGACGCGAGTTCGAATCTCGCCCGGGCTACCATCTTATTACTTCAAAACTTTCGCTTTTAAGCAATCATCCTTTTAGTTCTAGTTGTATATAGCCGAACACTGCAATAAGACCCGTGATAAACAGAAAAAATAAAAATTGCATTGCCTGTAATGACACATCTCCTGATACTAGCGGAAATAATAACGGGAACACCACCCCAACAATACTGAAGTAAAATAGCGCAAGATAACCATATGTCATATATTTAGGGAATGCAAGAGATTCTCGCTGCTCTTTATATTCTATTGTTTTTCGCTCAAGAACCTTTATTACATCAGCCTCTTGTTCACGTAGTTTACATAATTCGTCATAATTTCTGAGTTCTCTCTCACGAATATATTCTGGCGTAAAAGAATCAACGAGAACAGACGCATCAGTAAACATATCAACCATAGAACTTAAATCAGGTATTCCGTATGCCCGTCGTTTAACGTCCGTCTCCCTTCTCTTTCTTTCTTCTTCTTTTTTCTTTTCAGAAATTTCCTTAAACACATCAAAATACTCTTCCAGTACTTTTAATTCATATTTACCAATTTCTCTTTTTTTCTCTTCAGAAAATATTCTAGACAGTTCTTCGAGTGAAGGCGTAAATTCCATATCAATCTTTTTTAATTGTTTTTTTAAAAATCTAGATATTATCTTTTCAGCGTCTCCATATAATATATCTTCTATCTCACCTACATATCTCATTAATATTTTATTCCTTTCTTCCAACTCACTTTCTAACATTTCTATTTGTCTACTAATTCCCTGTTTCTCTGAAGCAATTGATAGAACTTTTGTAGTATACAATGCTGCAATTATTGCGACAAAAGTTGCTGAGGATTGAGTTAATGTGTCTAACCACGCTTGATCATCGATACTCTTACTAAATAATTCGGTTTCAATATCTGAGTTGTTATTATCTGCCAAACAAAAAAAACAGAATGAAAATGAAAAGTAAATAGTAATAAGAAAAATACCAGTAAATAACAAAAATGTATTCTTTGTCAAGTTGTTCGTTAATTAATTTTAAAAAAAGCTTATAAGTATTCTATATCGAATCGCTATAACAACCTCACAATTTCGCCTAATCCCCATTATCAATATTTGTGACTAAAGAGAAATATAATACGAATCGAGGGGCTTAGACCCTCTGACGTGAGTTCGAATCTCGCCCGGGCTACCAATCTTCGCAGGACTGGCATGGGGCTGGGGGCACG
>CAYNKU010000231.1:0-4251 GCA_964397865.1 uncultured Pirellulales bacterium
GAGGAATCGCTTCATGATGAGACGGGGCTGACCCCGCTGCTTTCATGTGCTAAAATCCTCATGCGAACAATCGCTTTTGTGAAAAAGGAGTTCGCAAAATATGCGTTAATGTTAGGTGTGAATGCAAATATGCTTATAAACTTTTCGTTCGAATCTCTGTGAAATTATTCGGAATCCCCCAGGCCCTCGATGTTCCTTTGCAACAGTTCCTGTCTCAATGTGTATTTCTCTTTGCTTATTTTTACAGCATGGTCCCGAAGTTGCGTACCGAATATTTTTTCAATCATTAAAATAGTAAGAAATGCCTCTACATAGACATGATTAAACAGTCTCTGGAACCGCCATCGAACTCCCTGTCGTGTCACCCTGAAAATTTTATGAATCTTTTCACCGTAAGTTCCCTTAAGAACCATGTAGCTGGGATCATTATGCTTCAACTCTATCCACAAATCCTTCGATTCGGTCAGCTTCTTCAAATTCTCCAAAAACTCCTTGTCCTTCTGTGTCAGTTTCACTTCTTTTCACCATAATATCATTATCTTCCTGCCATATATCGATAATGCCGGTATGAGCAAGGAATATGACAGCTATAAACCGCCAAATAAGGTCTTTTCGACTACTTTCACCCAAAGGTGGTATGTCCAGCAGGCTGATTGCAAAGTCCTGAATATGGGCATTTATATGGCTCTGATAGCGTTTCAGGTCGAATTTACTATTTGGTTCGATTTCAAGAGTAGTATCCATACCGGCAGTTAAGCTGTTTAGGGCATCAACCAGATCAGGCACTTCACTGAAATTAACCGCTTCCATCGGCAATTCGCCGGAGCGACTCTCGGCCAACATTTTTCGGACACGTTCCAGACGCTCTTTTTTTCGCCGGCGTGATTCAGCCATTTTGGCCTTAAAATACTGTCGCTCAAACGGCAGAGTATCAAAAACAAACTTTGATATTACTTCGCCGCCGCAAGCTTTGCAGTAATACCGCCTCACCCGCAACACAGGGACACTGCCGCAGGCGGAACACCTTTGGAATTCAACTGTTGGATCAAACTCAAACTCGCATGAATTACACCTGCATAAACTCTCGGCTGTCATTGTCAAAGCACTATTGCATTTCGGGCAGCGGTGGCCAAGCAGCATGACAAGGTAATAGAACCGCCTTGTCTTGCTGAAAAAATTCTGCACTGCTGCGGCCATATCAAATGCAAGTTTTATTATGTTCATTCTTCAACGAGCCTTTGGTTCTTTGGGGTAAATTTTCGGCCACAGGTTTTACAAAGCCTGAGTTTGCGAATACCCATCGTCTTTGTTTTTCTGACACCCTTACTTACCGTGTTCGTTGAACCATCGTATGGACACTTGAATGGTCTTCCTCTTGCCATAGCAGTCACCTCCACGGGACATTGAAGGGACATCAGTTTATAAAGTTTTGTATTCTTCGATGGTCATCAATAGGTAATGTTACCATGTTCATCGAACTGTTTATTGAGTTCATGCCTGAATGTGCTCCACAGATGTGCATACCTTATATTCGTGTCTGCGTAGCTGCATAAGCTTGTAATCAATTCCTGTAGTGTGATTTTATTTTGCCTGTAGCTGCTAAAGGTATTTTCAATGAAATCTGCTATCTTTCCGATTTTTATCACCCGTTTCAATCTTTTAAACTAAAGTCAAGACCATAGCCTAATATCTTCTGACAGATCAGCATCCCGTCTTTCCAGTTATCAACTGTGCCGTCCGATGATACCTGAATCTGCTCTTTCAGATGCCGTTTGGCAATTATCAGGCAGATTATCACCGCCAGATCATATGGTTTGTATGCGGTCTTACAGCAGTTAAAGTAAAGCCCGATTTCCTTGGGGTCGTTATAAACGGGCTTACCGTCGGCATCGTAATAGCTGATCTTACCTATTGGTTTTTGCCAATCCTCTTTTTCTATTACACGCGGCAGGCTGAAAGTTTCATGACTACAATCACCCGCGCAACTTCTGTGCTTGAGCTTGAGACCTGCAAACCATGTCCCTGAAACATCGCTGTCGTTGACGGCTAATTCTTCTTCCTGCCCGCATAAAACAGTTATCAAAGTTCTGACAGGAATCTTCTCGTATTTTTCCACCACAAATGCAATTCCAGATGCGCTATCTTCCGGCCATGTAATCCCCAGATTCCTGTCGGTATGGCCGCAGTTTTCCACTCCGTTAAACCATATCCTTTTGTTGTTTATCACTGCCTTTCCCTTACCTAATCCGCCGGCCAATGGCACAAAGGCTGACAGTTCTTTCGCCACCTTTTTGAAATCTGCCACAACTTTTTCAAACTTAGTTTTGTCGAATTTCTCGACCCTTTTGAAATAATGCGTATATCCCATTTATATCACCATAGTTGTTTTATTCATCGATAACGATGACTTGTCCATCCATGACAAGGCATCGTTTTAACTCACGATTCAGCCAGTACCTTCCGGTGTCGATAAGGTCAAATTGTTTGAAAAACTCAAATCTGTTTTTCTCTGCTTCAAACACCGCTATTGCATCATCGATAGTTTTGCCCGCGTCCAATGAGTCCTCTATCGTCTCAAACTCATTCGGCATATCAGGACACATAAACGAGCGGTTGATAAAAAACTGCCGTTTGGTCTTCTTTTCTGCTTTATTCCATTTCTCATTGATAAATCCGGTAAGATGTATGTCGAATTCTTTTACGATGTAAGTCTCCGGCTCCAGGAATGGGACATCTGTAATTGTATGGCAGGTCTTCTCGAACTGCTGCATTTTATAAAAATCAGGACTATGGTCGAATTCAGCGCCATCAACGCATTTGATATCGTTTTGGCGAATAAATTCAGCGAGGTTCATTACTCATCACCTGTTGGCATGGCATCCTTTGTACACTCGTAAATAATGCCCCAATCGATATGACCGTTTAATAATCCCTTCTCTGCCAATTGCGCCCAGATGTTGAATTCGCTCTGATTTTCTGGTTCTCTACCCATTGATTCGATAAAATCTCCCTCGAAAAGATTTACGATTATCCTGTGATCGCGAATCTCTTTCTTGTTTTGCTGATTATCTAAAGGCAGTTTAGCACTAATTATCTCGGCCTTGATATCCCTTAAATACTCCCCGCTGTCGTCACAGCCAAACGCGCAACCAAAATCAAACTCCATCGGTTGCTTACTGCCTTTATGTACATAGAAATATCTGCCGCATCTTCTGCATTTGTACTGTTCCAGCACACAACTGACTGATTCATCCATTTTGCCTTAACCTCCGGAGATCTTGCTCTTAATGACAAGCCCAGTTCATTTCTTACTGGGCTTGTCTGAAAAATAAAAGATTTTTGTATCTGCGAAACAGCAGTTCAACAAATAAGACCCGAAAATCTGAAATACACCATCAATCCAAATATCTTATATTGCTATTTGCCGCGAGGAGATTTATCATACATACATAAATCTTAACAAGGGATAAAAATATGAAGACAAAAAACATAATTATAGCAATTCTGGCAGTGGTTATTTCGGGGCAATTCTTTCTTCTTGTGCGTCTGACCCGAACACAACGATACGTTGACTTTGTCAATGCAACTCATCAGAGTATCCCGATAGAAGTATATGTAGCCGGGCTGACAGAAAGCATCAATCAAAACAGACAGGCAAATATAGAATTACTCGTCCAGTCCCAATGGGCAATAAGACATCTTGGTCAATGCGTCAAATTATTGGAAAAGGAAAGAGGCCTTGATTCCATACCAATGAAGTTTGAGCGCTGTCCTATATCAGATACTAACCATCCAATGATGTCTCTTGTACCCAAAAAGCAGGAATCAGGGCCATTTTATCTGCCATATGTGAAATCTTCCAGTCACAAAGGCCCTAATGATTGTAAAGAAGGAGATTTGAACAGGCTGCGATGTCTGCTTAACCTGAACACAGTGTCAGTAAAGCTTGCTACCGCCGGGATAGAACAACGAATTCACAACTATGAGGAACGGCTGCAGCGGTTAGATCCTAACCAGCCTTAAAAACAGCAAAATATCACTAAGGCTGATATAAACCGCAAAATATAAATACTTGCTTTCACACAAGGTCTCGCATGAGACCTGAAAACATATTTAACGAACTGAATCTCCATCAATGGCTGGAATCGCTTTTACCCGATTTTGTCTTAGCCTTCGCGTTTTTCACATCACTTGTTTATGCAGTATTAGCCAAAAGATTTGACCATCAAAGAGCAGCCATTGCGATGTCCG
>CAYNKU010000232.1:0-4242 GCA_964397865.1 uncultured Pirellulales bacterium
ATAACCACCCTTCCCGGTACCAACGATGCTACTGGGAAAGCAATTGCAGAAGCCTCAAGTAGTAAATTTGGTGTAGGCAATTCCATGTTTCGACTAAGCGGACCGGAATGTGAAGTTGATACAGTGCCTTTTGGGACATACCGAAAAGAGCTTTTTGATAGAATAGGCTTATACGATGAAAGATTAGTTCGCAATCAGGATATTGAGTTGAATTCTCGCATACACAAAAATGGAGGAAGAATTATAATTTCTCCAGAAATAAAGCTTAGTTATTTTAATCGTTCCACCTATACTGGTATTTGGCAGCAATCATTTAACAACGGCTTGTGGAATCCTTATACACTTTGGCTCGTAGGCGGCGGACTTAGAGCAAGGCATTTTATCCCCATGGTTTTCGTACTTAGCCTGCTTCTTCTTACTGTTCTTTCCTTGTTTTTCAGGGTCGTGAGCACTTTATTAATTGCCGAAATTTTGCTTTATTGCTTGATAGCAGCCATCGTAGCCGCAAGAATTGCGAAAAGAAAAGCTATTTCCGCCTTTCTGGTTTTCAGGGCCTTCGCAACTTTGCACATTGGTTACGGTATAGGTTCTCTATGGGGTATTATGACCATACCATTTAAGTTCCCCAGACGCAAAAATATAAGAAAAAACACCTCTTCAGCCGACCGAAAATGACACTCGTATGTGTTCAGCTTTTCTCGGTATCCTTTCTTACCGCTCCTCTCAATCCCTCCATTTTCAGGAAGCCTTTTTTCCAGACCACCACCGCTGATATCAGTACAACGACCACATAAACAATAGCAGCATACCGCGTCCGTATCTGGCTCATCGCCAGTCCCACGAACGCGTACACCCCCGCCAGAAGATAGCTTATCTTAACGGTCTTTTTAAGGCCGATACCCCTGTCGATCATCTGGTCATAAATATGCCCGCGATCGGAAACGAACAAAGGCCTTTTGTTTAATAAGCGCCTGACTAAAGCCACCGCCGTATCCAGAATCGGCAGCCCGAATATCACTATCGAAGCCATCCACCATCGCGGTATCTTCTCGCCAAACAGTATCATCAATGCCGCCACCGTAAACCCCAGCAGCATACTCCCCGCGTCACCCATAAATATCTTCGCCGGATGCCTGTTAAAAGGCAAAAATCCCAAAGCCCCGCCGACAAGACCCAGGCAAACAATAATCCGCACCGGGTCACCAACATCGCTCCACCCCCAGGTCGCCAGATGAGCCGCCAATAGAAGCATCGCGATAGTAATAACCGCCGTAACCCCCGCGCAAAGCCCGTCAAGCCCGTCTAAAAGATTCAGCGAGTTCGTCGCCCCCAACACAAAAACCACCACAAGACCGATCCCGCACGCATTCGCGAAAGTTTCATCAAGCTCAAACCCCATAACATTCGCCGACCATATAAGCGACTCGGTTGGCAATACCCCTACCGCTATCAACCCCACCGCCGCAACAAGCTGGCCCGCTATCTTCTGCCACGGTTTTATATCTACAATATCATCTACCAGCCCTACAACACAAGCCACCGTAGCTCCCGCCATTATCCCCAGCAGCCATTTCAATATCATGCCGTAGTATTCGCTCCCCTGCGTCAGATATATCCCCGTCAGTATCCCGACTATAAGCCCCGCCAGCATCCCGACCCCGCCGAGATAAGCGATTGGCTCCTTATGCGTCTTCACCAGATCATCAGGCCGGTCGACGATACCCAGCTTAAGCGCCACCCTTTTACACAACCCCGTCGCCGCCAGCGCACACACAAAAGATGTAACCAGCACCGGCCAGAACTGCAGCACCCAACTCAAAGGTCGTTCAGGCCCAATCAAAACTATCTCACAAAGAATCATCTCCTGTTCCCACAGAATGTAAAATTACCCTTCCAGCCACACCTCTCCATCATAACGCAGCATTATGAGATTGTCCTTAAACCCCGCGAATCGAATATTGGGTTTGATCCCCGTCAACTCCTGCAGCAGCCATTTCGGGAAATTCGCGCCCGCCTTAACCGAAAGCGGAACCCCTCCTCCGAATCGAGGATTTATTTCGATGAACTTGACTTTATTATCCGCCGTCAAAATAACCTGGATAGTTATAACACCAGGCCCGACCCCAAGCTCACTGACAACCTCGGCAACCTGACCCATGATCATACTGTTCTTGCAGACCTGCCCCTTACTGACCTCTCCGCCGCGCGTCTCGATACGTTTTCTCGGAACAACGCACCGCACATTCATATCGAAATCGACATACGCGTCGCACGTATATTCGACTCCGCTGATAAAAGGCTGAACTATACAATTAGGAACCCTTTTACCGAAAAACAAAAGCTCGGCGCGATTTCTTACGATAACATTTCCCCGACTGGCAAAACCGTCCCACGGCTTGAGAAAACAGGGATACTTCAGTGACTTCCTCGCCGTCGCACTGCGAAAAGACATCGTCTCCGGCGTATCGAACCCGCCGGCCTTGAGAAACCTGTAAGTCTTCCGCTTATCCTGGCATATCTCAATTACCTCGGGCGGCGATATCAACACCAGGCCTCCCAGCTTTGCGAACCTGCTCCTATTCTTGGCCAGTAGCAAAAGTTCGGTATCGATCGTCGGTACGATCAGCCCCACCTTGTGCTTTTTGACGATCCCAAGCAGCTCCTTCAAATACCCCGGCCGGGTAACCGGCTTAACTATCTCCTTTACATCGCAAAGCTGAATCGCCGCGCTCATCGCCGTCGAGTCAATACCGATAAACTTCGCGTCCAGCCCCAGAACCCTCGCGGCCTTTCTAAAATCGCGCAGAAGAGATACCCGCCTGCCGATACAGGAAATCAATACATTAACTTTCTTACCTGCCGCACCCATAAAACCTGCTGTCTAATATTAAGATTATACCGCCATTCTACCTTTTTCCGCCGCCGCGGTCAATAATCACAACCTGGTTTATTTACACGTCCTTATAGACACACACGCCCGGCCGATATATAATTATCGGCAAATATGACCTCGCGGTTAACGGACTATTAATATGATAAAATGTGCTATTTTCGACCTCGACGACACGTTATACGACGAGCGCGACTACTGCAAAAGCGGCTTCTACGCCGTCGCCCGGGCCGTCGCCTCGCTTGCCCCCTCCTTAGAACCCCAATCGATCGCCGACACCCTCTGGCAAAAATTCCTCTCAGGCCACCGCGAAAATCTTTTTAATACCATACTCGACGAACTGCACATAGCCTGCGATGATAACCTCATCGCCGAACTCGTAAAGACCTACCGCGACCACGCCCCCGCCATCACACTGCCCTCCGACAGCAGGGCGGCCCTGGACTCCTTAAAACAAAAATACAAACTCGCCCTGCTAACCGACGGCTTCCTGCCCGCCCAGAAACTAAAGGTCAAGGCCCTCCAAATCGAAAACTATTTCGACTCCATCATCTACACCGAAGAATTAGGCCGAAAATACTGGAAGCCTTCGCCCGCGGGATTCCAAAAGATACTCGACCAGCTCAGCCTCCGAGGCGACGAATGTGTCTATATCGCCGACAATGCCAAAAAAGATTTCATCGCTCCCAATAAACTAAGCTTCACTACTATTCAACTCAAGCGCCCCGACAGAATCCACACCGCCCAACCACCCGACGAATCCGCGGCCCCGCAGCACATAATAACCTCACTAACCGAACTGCCCGAACTTTTAGAGGATATCAAATGAGCCTTTATATTCTTCTAAAGCGAGTAATCGACATAATAATCTCCCTCTGCGTACTTATTGTCTTTATGCCCGCTTTCATCGTCTACTGGCTCATCGCCGCCGCGGGCCGACTGCCCATCATATTTACCCAGCAGCGCGTCGGCAAAAACGCCAAACCCTTTACCTTCTACAAACTCCGCACAATGAAACTCGGAATAGACCCCTACGGAGCAAGTCCTAAAACCGCCCGCGACCCCCGCATCACAAAATTCGGCAGATTCCTCCGCGAAACCTCCCTCGACGAACTCCCCCAGTTCTTCAATATCCTAAAAGGCGATATGACACTCATCGGCCCGCGACCTTTGTATGTCGAACAAGCCAACGAATGGAACGACCATCAGAAAAAACGCCTCCTCGTAAAACCGGGCTTAACGGGCCTCGCACAAATCTCCGGCCGAGGCCACCTCACACGCGAACAAAAACTCGACTACGATGTCCAATACGTTGAAAATCAAGGCCCATCGCTCGATGCGAAAATTATCCT
>CAYNKU010000233.1:0-4238 GCA_964397865.1 uncultured Pirellulales bacterium
CAGGTCTATCTAAGCGGCCATGCTTACAATCAGAATTTCGCCGCCTTCAAAACTGTACTTATCTGGCCGACGATTATATACTTTATTTCAGGAACCACCTGGCTTATCCAGAGAGATAAATCCAGATAACCTTTTCGACATAGAGGAAAAAAATGGCAATCGACAGCACCCTCGCACAGCTCATAAAAATATCAAACACCGTCGGCAAAGACGTCTCACTCGTCCAGGGCGGCGGCGGCAATACCTCCGTCAAAACCCCCGACGCCAAAAATATGTACATAAAGGCAAGCGGCGCCAGCCTAAAGGATATGTCGCCCAAAAAAGGCTGGCGGCGAATGAACCTCCCAAAAACCCTCGCGATAATAAAGGATAAATCCCTCACCCGCCTCAACACCGACCGCCGTGAAGCCGAAGTCGTCAGCCGCCTGCTCACCGCCTGTAACGATAATCTCGATACCCCCGCGCGCCCCTCCGTAGAAGCCAATCTGCACGCATTTTTAGATAGATGCGTAATCCACCTCCACCCCGACGCCGTCAACGCCTACGCCAACGCGAAAAACGGCAAAGCCGCACTCGAAAAACTCTTCGAAGATCAAAAACTCCCCCCGCTCTGGATCCCCTACTGCGATCCCGGCCTGACGCTCGCCAGAAAAATCTCATCCCTGATCGATGACTACCAGAAGCAATTCGGCCAAAAACCCGCCATCCTCTTTCTCGAAAAACACGGCCTGTTAGTCTCCGCCAATAATCCCAATACCGCGCTGAGACTGGTACGAAAAGTCATCGACCGCTGCAAAACCCGCTTGAAAAAACCGCCTGCGGTAAAACTAAAATCCATCCCGCAAGATTCCATAACCACCGCCGCACTTTCCATCCGCGGCGCATACTTCAAGGCAACCGGACGCTGCTGCGTTATAAATTATTTTTATGACAAAAATATCGCCGCGTTTCTCGCGCAAAGAAACGCAAAAAAAATGCTCGCCGCACCCGCCCTCGCACCCGACGAACAGGTCTACGCAAACGGCCCGGCAATATGGATCGATAAATGCGACACCAAAAAAATCGCCGCCGCCCTCAACCGCCGAATCAAAACCTCCGGCAAACCACCCTCAGCATTTCTCGTCAAAGGCGTCGGACTCTTCGTCGCCGCAAACACCAAAACCGCCTCCACAATAAAAGATATCGCCGAAAGCTCATTTTTCATCCGCTCCAATGCATCCCGAATGGGCGGGATAATAAGCCTGAGCAAAAGACAGCGCGACTTCATAGACCGCTGGGAAGCCGAGGCATTCCGTAAAACACTCGCCGCTGGAAAAACCGCCGGTGAACTACAAAATCGAATCGCTCTCGTCACAGGCGCCGCAAGCGGCCTGGGCCGAAGCATCGCCATAGGCCTGGCAAAAGCCGGCGCCCATGTCGCCCTCTGCGATATCGACGTCAAATCCGCCGAAAAAACCGCCTCGATAATAAATACTAAAACCCCTGCCGTGCAAACCATCGTACTAAAATGCGACGTGACCAACGAAACTTCTGTCAACAAATCTTTTGCGTCCGTACTCAAAAACCTCGGAGGACTCGATATCCTCGTCAGCGCCGCCGGTCTCGCCCCGCCGTATGCGCTCGTCGATTTACCTCTCGATAAATGGCGCTCTGCGCTGGAGGTGAATCTAACGGGCTACTTCCTCGCCGCAAAAGCCGCCGCCAAAATAATGATCGCCCAGCAGATCGGCGGCTCGATCATTAACCTAAGCTCCAAATCGGGCCTTCAGGCCTCCCGCGACAATACCGCCTACAACGCCACAAAAGCCGGCGAAATCCACATGGCAAGGGGCTGGGCACTCGAACTCGGCTCTCACGGCATACGAGTCAACAGCCTCGCGCCGGGCAACGTCTTCGAAAACTCCAAAATCTGGAACCCCGAATATATTAAGGTCTGCGCAAAAAAATACGGCATAAAGCCCGAAGAGGTCATCGGCTACTACGTCAGTAAAACCGCCCTGAACCGCGAGATCAAAGGCTCCGATATCGCAGACGCCGTCGTCTTCCTCTGCTCCGACAAGGCCCGCACCATCACAGGCCAGACCCTCGTCGCAGATTCCGGACAGGTCATGGTAAGATAACCAACTTTTTGCTCCGATTCCGCGCCAATATGCGCATAAATGCCCGTTATCAAGTGCAATTTTGATTGAATCCGTGATCAATATCTGCTATATTGCCCCCCTGTTGCGCTTATAATAACGCACTTTGAATATTAAAGGTCTCAAACTGACCGGATTATGGCCAATAATTAATGTAACTGCTTATTTGACAAGATGCTTCACAAAATAAAAACAATAAAAAAACCATCCCGATGTCGTTTCGGGATTCCGCAATTTTGATTTTTAATCTTTGATTTTTGATATTTCAAACTGGCCATCGGTCAGTTTGAGTAAAGGTTTATTATGGATTTTAGTATCGAAGACACGCGAAAGACCCCTACCCCCTCCCTGGCGGAATTGATCGACAAAAAAGTCATTACTCTCGAAGACGCCCTCGACTGGCTCCGCACCATCTATGAGATCCGCTTCTTCGAGGAAAAGGTTTTCGAACTCCTCGGCCAGAACATTATCAAAGGCGCCTCCCACCTTTACGCCGGCGAAGAAGCCGTAGCCGTCGGCGCAATCGCCGCCATCGAACGCGGCGACGTAATAGCCTCCACCCATCGCGGCCACGGCCACTGCGGAGCCATCGGCAACAAATACGCCGACGACGAAAACCAGCGCCAAAACCACTGGAACAAGATGATGGCCGAACTAATGGGCAGGGAAACAGGCTACTGCAAAGGCCGAGGCGGCTCCATGCACATCGCCGACGTCGATAAATGCAATAACCTCGGCTCAACCGGTATCGTCGGCGGCAATCAGGCACCCGCTGTCGGCGCAGCGCTTGCCGAAAAATACAAGAAAACCAATAGAGCCGTCATCTCATTTTTCGGCGACGGCTCAACAAATACCGGAACCTTCCACGAATCGATGAATATGGCCTCGGCCCTGAAGGTCCCGCTCGTCGCCATAATCGAAAACAACCTCTACGGAATGAGCGTCCCCTTCTCACAAACCCCTGTTGAGGGAACCGCACAGGCAAGCAATATTACCGACATCGCAGACAGAGCCTGCGCCTACAACATCCCCGCGACCATTGTCGACGGCCAGGACGTCGTCGCCGTATACCTCGCGGTCAAAGACGCAGTAAAACTCGCCCGGGAAAATTTCCAGGTAACAATGATCGAGGCCAAAACATACCGCTGGTTCGGCCACAGCCGAAGCGACCCACGAGCCTACCGCACCAAAGAAGAGGAAAAATCCTGGCACAAAAGAGACCCCATCACTATCCTGAGCGAAAAACTGCTAAACGAAAAACTCTGCGACCCCGCACAGCTCGAAAAAATAAAGGATAATGCCCTCTCGACCATCGAATCCGCCACGCAGTTCGCGACCGATAGCCCCTGGCCCGATCCCGCCGACGTCACAAAAGATGTCTACGTCAACGAAACATATCCAGCCAAGCTTATCGAATCCGAAAAGCAGACCGCGGTAAAAGTCGCCCGCGCAACCGAGGCTTTTGAAAATGCGATGACAACTTCGACGGCAAAAACAAAAAAAGAAGCCATCGAACAGGCCCGTCAACAGATAAAATCACAATTCGATATGGACGTAATGACGATAGGCCAGGCCGTCTCCACCGCGCACGCCGAAGCAATGAGGGCCGACAAAAACGTACTGCTCCTCGGCGAAGATGTCGGTCTCTACGGCGGAGCCTACCAGGCGACGCGCGGACTGCTCGCTGAATTCGGAACCGATAGAGTCATAGATACCGCCATATCCGAGGCCGCCATCGCCGGCGCAGCGGTCGGCGCCGCACTTCGCGGACTCCGGCCCGTCGCCGAGATTATGTACGTCGATTTCGTCACTATCGCTATGGACCAGCTCGTCCACGTCGGCGCATACAACCGATATATGTTCGGCGGCAAGGCAAAAGTGCCCATGGTCCTTAGAACCGAAGGCGGCGTCGGCAGATGCATCGCCGCCCACCATTCCGAATCGCTCGAAGCATGGCTCATGCACGCGCCGGGCCTCTATGTCGTTATGCCCTCGACACCCTACGACGCCAAGGGCCTGCTGCGAGCCGCCATCGCCAGCGACAACCCCGTCGTCTTCATAGAGCACAAAGCCACCTACGGCCAGCTCGGCCCCGTGCCA
>CAYNKU010000234.1:0-4211 GCA_964397865.1 uncultured Pirellulales bacterium
CCGCAGAGGATATCAATCCCGCCCGTGACGGCAACCCCAACCCAAATCTGACAGTTCAGGGAATAAAAGGTATTGACTGTCAGCCTTAAGTGACTGTCCCCGCCCCCTAAATCGCCGTCCAGGCCCGATTTATCCATCAAAAAAAAGTAAAAAAATAAAAAAATTCCTTGTGTCTTATTGTAATTGCATAAACACGGATGTTTTTGCAAGCCAACAAGGGTTGATGTAAGTCTTTGTTAAACAATCAGTTAGGGGTATAGCGCAAAACAACACAAGCTCTTTTGACGTTGTATGTTCAGAATTAAAACAGGTATATACATGACAATACATTATGCTATAAATCTCGGTTATTGCTTTTTACAGGACAAAACCGGCGATATTAAAGTTTCTGGTGAGCCTTTGAGCTTCCGATCTGTTCAATTAGCGTAAGACACAAGGAAAAAATTTCAAAATAGGCAAATTTTCCTTGCAGAGAACATTTTTCCTGCTATATTACCCTACTTTACAACCCTTGAATTACAATTGACGGCGAATTTGAGTCATTTTCGTGGAATTAAACCTTCCATTGCTCAAGCCGGATAACCTTGTGATGCAACGGGCTGGGGTTTAATTCCTCTTCCTCCCTCCCGACCTCAGCCCAGTTTTTATCTGCAAAACCGCCTGAAAAGGCGGTTTTTTATTTGGCCAAACAAACCGTGGCAGCAGCGGAAATCTTTCTTGCGTAGAACCAATTTTATTCGTAAATTCTGACCGATACACCAAACTCTTTACAAATACCTTGAGGAGAATATTATGAGTACCAAAAGAACATCCGTCGGAATATTATTTTGTATCGCGATTTTTGTTTGCCTCTCGTTAACCGCAAAAGCCGACCTAGCCACCAGACAAAAATACCTCGAGCGCCTGCAGTCATTTCTGCCGCCGGAAAAACTATACCGCGGAAACGTCACACCCCTCGATGCCTCCTGGCAGGATTGGCTCGACCGAACCGGCGAACTGCCGCCGGACTTCAACGAATTGCCCTCCTTGCCTTTTCTTCCCGACCCGCTCATCCTTGATGAAGGTGGTGCTAATATCCCCGTCAAAACAACCGCCCAATGGCAGCAAAAAAGAAAATGGATCGAAACTCAGGTTAAACACTGGATAACAGGAACATTCCCCCCCGCACCTGAAAACTTAAAGGCCAAAATTCTCAGCGAAACCAAAGACGGCGACCTCACTATAAAAATGGTACAACTCTCCTTCGGCCCGGATAGCCGCGCGAAATTGACTCTTGAATTGATTATCCCCCCCGGCAAAAAACCGATGCCCGTCTTCATGACCCAACATAGCCACAGGCTCTGGGCACTCATCGCCGTAAGACGCGGATACATAGGCTGCGCCTATGCAGGCTCCGATTCGAAAGACGACACCGAAGACTACGCCGAAATCTGGCACCCGCAGTACGACTTCACCAGGCTCATGCGAAGAGCCTGGGGCGCGTCGCGGGCCGTCGATTACCTCTATACCCTCGATATAGTCGATAAAGATCGTATCGCACTCACAGGCCACAGCCGAAACGGAAAGCTGTCGCTAATGGCCGCGGCATTCGATAAGAGAATAACAGCCGTCATCCCCAGCAGCGGCGGAACCGGAGCCGAAAACCCCTGGCGATTCACCAGCGAAAAATACGACACCGAAAGCATTACCGAAATATCCACCGTTTTCCCATACTGGATCCACCCACGCATTCGCTTTTTCGTCGGCGCCGAACACAAACTCCCCGTCGACCAAAACCTCCTTATGGCGCTCGTCGCGCCGCGCGGCCTTATACTAAGCTCCGCTTTAACCGAAGGACAGGGCTGCCCCCTCGGAATCGAGCAGGCATACTTTTCGGCAAAGAAGGTATACGATTTCCTCGGCGCCGAAGATAAACTCGCCATCCGTTTCCGCCCCGGCAAACATGCAACAAGCGCCCGCGATATCGAGGACTATGTAGATTTCTTCGATTACGCTTTCGGCAGAACCTCAATAAAACCGGCCAACAAACTCTATTGCGATTACAGCTTCAATAAATGGCTCAGTCTTTCCGGCGAATATATCGACCCGCTCTCCTATCCCGCCAAAGGCCTCGATGACCTCCTGACAAACAACCTCGGAAATAAAATTACAAATATCCCCGCCTGGATGAAAAGGAAGGAAAAAATCAAAGCACGAATCCGCTGGGCACTCGGCGACGAACCCCCCGGCGCAACAAATCCGGGCCCAAAAACTCTCGACAACGTCTACTATTCAGGTGACGATTACCTCGGCAAGGTCATAGGAAGAATGCCCGCCCGCAAAAATATCGGCCGAATGCCGATAGCCGGCTGGTGCGGTTTCGGCGAGTACCTCTACGGAAACCTCTACTACCCCACCGATGACGCCGGCAAAGCAATAAGCAATAATCTGCCTGTGGTGATCTACCTCCACGAATACGCCTACGCCACCGGTTTCGCCAGGCGAAGCGAAGAAATAATAACAGGCTTCGTCGAGCAGGGCATCGCGGTATTTGTCTATGACCAGATAGGTTTCGGCACACGCCTCGACGACGGCACGTTCTTCTACCAGCGCTACCCACACTGGTCAAAGATGGGAAAAATGATAGCCGATGTCAGCGCCGCCGTCGACACGATGCAAAATATGGAGATCATCGACAAAAACAGAATTTACGCCGCCGGCTACTCACTCGGCGCAACCGTAGCTCTCTACAGCGCCGCCCTCGACGAGCGAATCAAGGCCGTCGTAAGTGTCTGCGGATTCACACCGATGCGCCTCGATACCATGGAAAAAGGTACCGAAGGAATAAAGATGTACTCACATCTCCACGGCCTCATCCCGCGCCTCGGCTTCTTCATCGGCCGCGAAAACCATATCCCCTACGACTTCCACGAAGTCATCGCCGCCATCGCGCCAAGGCCCGCCCTGATAGTAGCCCCCATCTGGGATAGATTCGCTGCATTCGACGACATCAAACAATGCCTCACCGAAGTGGAAAAAGTATACGACCTCCTCGGAGCGGAAAATAAAATCGAGCTCTGCGCCCCCCGCGATTATAATAGATTTACCCCCGAGACACTTGGCAAAGTACTCGACTGGTCACAGGAAAATTTCAAATAACCGCGCGATATAAAATCATCGCGACCAATAACTCCGGCACTACATCAACGCGGTACTGAAATATCTTTCCGAGCGATCCGGCAGAACCGTCGCGATATTACCGTCGATTTTCTCAGCCAACCGTCGCGCCGCCCAGACATTCGCCCCCGAACTGATACCTACCAGCATACCGAAATTTCTTCCAAGCTCCCGCGTGGTCTCGATCGCGTCTTCATCGGTTACCTCTATGATCTCATCGACCATCGAAACATCGAGAATATCCGGGATAAACCCATCCCCGATACCCTGTATCTGGTGAAGACCCGGCTCATGGCCCAGCAGTGCCGATACGTTCTTGGGTTCGACCGCTACGATCCTGATATCGCCTCTTTGCTCTTTCAGGAACTTACCCACCCCCTGCAATGTGCCGCCGCTGCCCACACCGGCCACAAAACAATCTATCTTCCCCTCCAACTGCCGCCAGAGCTCCGGAGCGGTTTTTTCATAATGGACCCTCGGGTTAGCGGGGTTCTTGAACTGCTGCGGAACAAAAACGTTCGGATCTTCCGCCTCCATTTTTTCGGCGAATTTGACCGCCCCGCCGAGGCTTTCCTCATCGGGCGTAAGCACCAGTTCGGCCCCGAGGCTCCTGATAAGCTTTTTACGTTCCTCGCTCATACCCTCCGGCATTACGATCCGAACCTTGTAGCCCATCAGTTTGCCAACAAGGGCAAGCCCTATACCGGTATTGCCGCTGGTAGGCTCAACAATAATCGAATCGGGCTTTAGCTTACCCTCCCGCTCTGCCGCCTCGAGCATCGCGACCGCCACACGGTCCTTAATACTACCCCCAGGATTCAAAAATTCGGCCTTGGCGAACACAGATTCGCCTTTTAACTGCAAAAGAGGCGTATTGCCAATTAACTCAAGTATATTATCCGTAAGCATTTTTCCTATCCCTTCACCTTTCAAAAATGAACACGCGGGGATAAGTATTATACCCGAAACCTCGCCCGAATACAAGTCAGATTATGATTTGCCGAGGCGGTTGCGTTGTGTTTTAAGTTTTTTCGGTGTACTCGCTTAGCAGCAAG
>CAYNKU010000235.1:0-4206 GCA_964397865.1 uncultured Pirellulales bacterium
ATTAAGTGCATATTTGGGCAACACGCCCTTACGTGCGGGGCTTTGAAAAAAGGGGTGCGGGGTTGGAAAAACGGTCGGGGGGTTGGAAAAAACGGGTGCGGGGTTGGAAAAACTATCCGGTCGCTTGCGCCGGCGGCTTGTTGGGGCGGGCAGGTGGGGGGCATAAACCGCGTTGGCCATAAGCCACGTGGGGTTCACGGCAAGCATTTAAAAAGCTTGAAAAATCTGATTTTTTTGCGATAATTCGAACTTTTGTGCGGGAAAGTACGTAAAAAAAATTTAATTTAGCTGTCGCAAGCGGCGGCGGGGGGAGTTGGGTTCAGTGGTTTTGGTAAGGAAATTTGAAGGAGTAATTCTAAATGGCGATGGATATTAAAAGAATCGGAAGTCTGGTAGAGGAAAAAAGTGAGTTCGTTCGGCAGCTATATGCCGAGTTTGACAAAGTTGTTATAGGCCAGCGATATATGCTCGAGCGGATGCTTATCGGGCTTTTGGCGAACGGGCATATACTCTTAGAGGGTGTGCCGGGGCTGGCGAAGACGATGGCGGTTACGACGATGTCGCGGGCGATAAACGCGTGTTTCAGGCGGATACAGTTTACGCCCGATCTGCTGCCGGCGGACCTGATGGGGACCGAGATTTTCGTGCAGGCCAGCGGTGAGTTCAAGACCCGCAAGGGGCCTATCTTTGCCAATATCATTTTAGCTGACGAGATCAACCGGGCGCCGGCGAAGGTTCAGAGCGCACTGCTGGAAGCGATGCAGGAAAAGCAGGTGACTATCGGGCAGGAGACGTTCGCGGTGCCGCTGCCTTTTCTGGTACTTGCGACGCAGAATCCGATCGAGCAGGAGGGGACATATCCGCTGCCCGAGGCGCAGCTCGACAGGTTCATGCTCAAGGTCAAGGTAGATTATCCGACGAAACAAGAGGAGCGGGATATCCTGGAGCGGATGGCGATGACCGAAGCTGTTTTCGATATCAAAGCGGTGATCAGTCCGGAGGATATTGTCTCGGCGCGGGGTGTTGTCGATGAGATATATATCGACGAGAAGATAAAGGATTATATAGTCGATATTGTGTGCGCGACCCGCGAGCCGGACAAATACGGGATAGAGATGGGTAATTTCATAAGCTACGGCGCATCGCCGCGTGCGACGATCTATCTGGCGGTCGCGGCCAAGGCTCACGCATTTCTTAATCATCGAGGTTATGTCACGCCGCAGGATGTAAAGAGCATCGGCATGGATGTTTTGAGGCACAGGGTTATTGTCAGCTATGAGGCCGAAGCCGAAGAAAAGGCCAGCGAGGATATTATCCAGACGATCTTCGACAACATTGAGGTGCCGTGATTCGTATGTCGTATTTCGTATGTCGTCGTGCGTATGTCGTATGTCGTGTGTCGTGATGCGTATAGCGTCATGCGTGATGGAAATGACAATATAGCAGGAAAGATTAAGACATATAGAGACCTGGATATTTGGAAGCTTGGGATGGAAATTGTTAAGGATGTTTATGAATTGACAGGTAAATTTCCCAAACAGGAAGTATATGGATTAACAAGTCAAATGAGACGCTCGGCTATATCTATACCTTCAAATGTGGCTGAAGGTTTCAGGAGATATCATAATAATGAATATAAACAATTTCTCTATATATCATTGGGTAGTTGTGGAGAACTGGAGACACAAATTACCATAGCTAAAGAATTGGGTTACATAAAAAATCAGACGGAAGCCGGGTTGCTTGAGAGCCTGGACCATCTTGGTCGAATGATTTCAAGTTTAATCAAGAAACTAAAGTAATATACGAAATACGACATACGAAATACGATATACGATATACGAGAAATGATACCGCCGGAATTAATAAAAAAGATAAGGCAGATACAGATATACACATCGCGGGCGGTGAACGCGAGTTTCGCCGGTCAGTACGAGAGTGTGTTCAAGGGCAGGGGTATGGAGTTCGACGAGGTCCGCGAATACACGCCCGGCGACGAGATACGGATGATCGACTGGAATGTGACGGCGCGGACGGGAAAGGCGCATATTAAGCGGTTCGTCGAGGAGAGGGAGCTTACCGTGATGTTCGCTGTGGACCTTAGCGCATCGGGTGAGTTCGGGACGGTCAATAAAACAAAGAACGAACTTGCGGCAGAGGTCTGCGCGGTGCTGGCGTTTACGGCGGCGAAGAATAACGATAAAGTCGGGCTGATGATATTTACCGACAAAGTGGAGCTTTATATTCCGCCGAAGAAGGGCAGTCAGCACGTTTTGCGGCTGATCCGTGAGCTGCTTTATTTCAAGATGCCGCGGCGCAGGACCAATATCCCGGCGGCGATGGATTATTTCGGCAAGGTTTTGAGGAAAAAGGCGACGATATTTCTGGTCAGTGATTTTATAGAAAGCGGTTTCAAGAAGCCTTTGAGTCTGCTTAACAAGCGTCACGATGTGATAGCGATATCGGTTCGCGACAGGGCCGAGGTTGCCCTGCCGGCGGTGGGAATCCTGGAACTGCAGGACGCCGAGACCGGTGAGATCATTGTCGTCGATACCGCGAGCAGGAAATTCCGCGAGCAGTACAGCGGCAGGAGCCGGCGGCATTTCGAGGATTTGAAGGAGATGCTGCGTTCGATCAATGTCGACTGTATCGATATAAGTACGGACAGAGCTTATATAAATGACCTTGTTCGATTTTTCCATATGCGTCATAAGCGGTATTGACGCCGGCTGCACAGGATTTTCGAACGGGTCGAAGGAGAAAAGAGTTTTATGGAAAAGAAGCTGGATTTTTCACTTCCTGAGAAAAAGCGATCAGGTTCAATCGGTTCGAAGATCGCGGTAGTATTGCTTATCGTTATTGCCGGTGCGAGTATTGCCAATCTTGTTATCGGTTTGTCGGCGCAGAAAGGCGGGGATAAATATATCCTTTCGGCCGAAGAGACCAAAGAGCTTGCCGTTAAACTGGCGGCTCGGAATCTATACGACAGGGCGGCTTCGGTCTGGCAGGAGTATGTCGGGCGAGGCGGGCTTAGCAGCTCGGAGCTTGCGGGGGCGTATTTCCAGATAGCTACGCTGCTTGAGAAGGATGGCAAATACGCCGAGGCGATCGAGTATTTTTATCGCAGTGAATCAGCGGCGAAGGTAAGCGAACTCGGCGATCAGATCAATAGTCATATCAGGGATTGTTTCGAGAAGCTGGGGAAATTTTCGGCGCTTCGTTACGAATTGATAGACAGGACGAGCTTTAAAAAATCGGCTGATTCCGGTGATACGGTTGTGGCCGAGATCGGGCCTGAGAAGATAACCACCGCGGACCTGGACGCGATGATAGAGAAATTTATCGACAGTCAGCTAAATCCGGTGTCGGCGTTTATGACGGCAGAGCAGGTACTTTCGCAGAAGAAGCAGCTGCTCGAGCGTTTTATGAGTGCCGAGAGCAGGTACGAATTTCTGGAGATGTGGCTGGGGCAGGAGATTTTGTACAGGCAGGCGCTGGAGGAAGGCTTATCGGAGAAGGGCCACGTCAAGGCGATGATAGAAGATGTTGTGCGGGGGGTACTTAGTCAGCAGATGATGAACGAGCAGATGGCGGCGAAGATACATATTACCGACAGTGACGTTCAGATGTACTACGACGCCAATAAGGATAAATTCATCGAGCCGGCCAAGGCGAAGATCAGTCATATTCGAGTTCCCGATGCCGAGCGCGCGAAGTTTCTGCTCGGCGAATTGAAGGACGGTAAGGATTTCGCACAGCTTGCGAGCGAATTTTCCAAGGATGACGATACGGCCGGCGATGGCGGCAGGATCGAAGGCGAGATCGTCGAGGATGGTTACATCCCGGTGATTGGTAAATCTGATGAAATAAATAAGGCGATATTTGCGGCGGCGAAAGAGGGATATATCGACAGTTTCTTCGAGACCGATGAGGGGGTGGAATTGATTAATGTCGATGAATTTTCACCGGCGAGGCAGAAGGATTTCGAAGAGGTTCAACAGGACGCGATGGCGGAGCTTTTGAATCAAAAGAGAATGGACGTGCAGCAGATGTATATGAAGCAGATGATGGATAAGTATAATGTCGCGATCCATATCTCGGCTGTCAGGGGTTCGGATTACGGGCAGGAAGATTTAGAAGAAGCGGCAGAGAAGCCATAGAGTTTTTAGTGCGAGTATGACGGAGAGATCGAAAAATAAAATTTTG
>CAYNKU010000236.1:0-4192 GCA_964397865.1 uncultured Pirellulales bacterium
CCGGCTCCAAATCCGGCACTTCCTTCAACAGCTTGAAAGGCTCGGTATCGGCGCCTATAACAACCGTGGAACGTTCCTTGAGGATCTTTTTCAGCGCCTCGATATCGCGCAGGAACATTGCCAGCTTCGGATCGGCATCGAGCATTTTATAGTATCTGGCCGCCTCGGCGTCACCCCGGCCCCGTATCGATTTGGCCCGCGCCTCGGCCGCGGCCAGAAGCTCGGTCTTTTTCGATTCGGCGTCGGTCCTTATCTTCACCGCCTCGGCATTACCCTGGGCCTTAATGGCCTCTGTCTTACTGTTCCTCTCGGCACGCATCCTCTCGAAAACATCCTCGCTGACGTCCTCACTTATCTTAAGCTGCTTTATACCTACGCCCTTGATATCGATGCCGTACGTATCTCTTACAGCCCGCTGGATATCATCGAACATATCCTGCTCGATCCGCTCGAACTCTATTTTCTCGGGATCGCTGTTGACGAACTGCGAGAAAGTATACTGACCGATCACCTTGTTCTGAGTATCGCTTATCTGGCTGCGAAGCTTGTTCTGGGCTTCCTTGACCGTGCCCACCGAATTGAAAAATTGAAGCGGCTCGGCTATCTTCCAGATAACATAACTATTAACAATGATCGGTACCGCTCCTTTGGTCGTCGTCTCACCCACTTCCGGCGCATAAACCCGCATTCTCGAGTCGAACTTATAAACTCGCTCAATCGGCGGAGGCCACCTGAAATACCAGCCGGGGTCGGTTATCTGGCGAGTGGGCTCACCGAATCGCGTCACCAGGCACGATTGAGTCTCGCGAACCTGAAATGAAACCAGGTAAAGTGCCAGGGACAATATTACCAAAGCAACTAAAATTGCTACTGCCGCGTTTTTCATTTTTCGCCGTACTCCTCTAAACCACCCAATTCGTACAAACTTGGGGCCACTTTTTCTTGAACATCAACTATAAAAACCTGAGTATCTTCGGTATCGGCAACGATAACATATTTTCTTATCTTCTGTAAAACCTCTTCGAAGGCCAGCAACCTCTGCTCACGCTTATAAATCTCCGGACCGGAATTATACGCCTTCAACTGGCTCGCGAACCGCTCACCCGTCGCCCTGGCAAGCGTGCTCTTCTCGAAAGCGTAGCTCTGCGACTGCCTAAGCGCCGTAAATATATCCCCTTTGGCCCGCTCGAACGCCCGGTCAAGCTGCTCGCCAAGTGTCTCCATCTCCTCGGTGTTGTTGGCCTCGCGCGCCTTCTGATAGCTTGCCGCAAGGCTGTAAAGCTCGTTCGCCTCCGGAACCGAACCGGCCAGCGTACTTAATACCTTGTTGCTCTCGGCATTGGCGTCTAAAATACTCGCCTGCTTCTTCTGCACCGCACCGACCACTTTCTGGTAATCCGGTGCTACCTCCGGCGGCGGGTGCAGACCCTGAAGACCGAGAAATACTACTTCAAGGCCGAGGCCCGCCTCGTCAGCCGCCTTTTGGATACGTTCGGTTAAAACCTTTTTGGCATAAGCCCTGCCGGCGCCTAATATACTTTGCTTCGAGCCGTCGCCCCCGTAATCTTCTTCGTCGACCTCGATCTTGGCGCTTGCCGCGAATCTGGTAAGCTGCCGGTAACATATCGCTTCGAGAACCTTTTCAGGCTCATCGTGATTATAGGTAAAAGAGTATAAATCCTTGACCCTGTACTGAACCGGCACCGCCGCCATGATAAGACTCACCGGAACCGTTTCATCCGATACCCTTTCAAGCTCCTGCTCGCTGGCTACCAGCAGATTATATTCCTCGGCATAATGGGCCTTGCCCCACAGCCTCGCCTCATAAATCTCCTCGCCCGTCTCCGGATCGGTCTTCGGAACATAACCGATACTCAGCTCCATAACCTTTTTCGTGGGATACTTGTACGCGATATCGACAGGCCAGGGCCACTTGAAAGTAAGTCCCGGTCCCGCGATCCTTACGTCATTGGCGTCGTTAACCGGCTTGCCGAAATGCTCTATGATCGCCTCCTCGTTCGGCGCCACTATAACGACACTGCTCAATAAATACAGCGTAAGCACCGCGAACAACACCAGCGGCGCCACCGCCTTGGCAAGCAGCTTGTAAAACCACGTCTGAGAGACCTTGAATCCGAACTGGTAATCGATCGCGCCCGCAGCGGTATGAAATACCTCCCCCGGCTCACTTATTATACCTAAAAGCCGGCTGTCAAACGCGCTTCTACTGTACTGGCCCTTAAGCCTCGGCCGGTAAATATCGAGCAGAACATTCAGGGCCGTCTCCAAGCCTAAGACCAGAAGAAGCACCGGCACGACATACCCCATCACCTTCATACCGACCGGATAATTGAAATGCGCCATCGCAAGGCCGATAGCGAGCAGAAAGCACACGATCGCCGAGCCGAGCATAAAGCTGCCGCCCGCCCGAAGCGGCTTCCACGCCGGCACCGAACGACTCGCCGACATCCCAACCGCATACCGGCTGAGCAGAAAACTCACAAACGCGATCGCCGTCATTCCAACCGCGCAAACAAGCGGCTGCCTCGGAGTCAAACCTTCGACCCCGGCTCCCCGGAAAAGATAAAACCCCATTCCAAGCTGATAAACCGCGATCAGGCCCGAAAATACCGGCAGAAACCATTTCTCGAATAGTTTAAGTCTGCCCTGCGCGACGGCAAATAAGGATTCGTGTTCGCTTTTGCCCTGGAAGATCGTCGATGAGTCCTTGCTCCTGCCGAGCTGGCTCATATCCAGCTTTTCCTGCTCGGCAAGCGACCTCTGGTGAAACTGCAGCAGAAGCACAAGCCAGATCAACCCCGCCCCCAGGATCTGCCAGCTTACCGCCGATACCGCGAAAAAATCGCTCCAGTTGCCAAGAAACCAGCTTATGGCAAAGAAAATCACGCTCAGCACCAGTGATACTGCCGACATATACTCAGCACGTTTGGATGATACCGTCATCTCTTCTCTCGAGCCCTTATAATTTTGAACAAAAATTCAAAAACGAAGGTATAGTCAACCGTTCGAATACTCGTTGCGAAAACAATTTATAATCGCCCGGCAACTTTGCCGATGATTAATAAACTTTACAAATTATAAGCCGTGCAATATAACAATAAACGTCATTTTAGTATAGATTCAATTACTAAAAACCCGGAACTAACGAAAAAAAAACTCACGCCGCCGCCCCGCCCGGCGCCGGCAAAACGAGCAAAATAATGACTAAACTGCTGACTCTGACAAAAAATACGTTCACGGAAACTCTCAGACAGCCCGTATACGCGGTAATAATAGTAGCGGCCGTATTTCTCTTCATTATAAGTCCGTCACTGACAATGTATTCCATGGATGACGACAACAAGCTCCTGCGAGAAATTGCTCTCTCTACGCTGTTTTTGGCAAGTTTGTTCATAGCAATTTTCTCCGCTTCCGGTGCCGTCGCCGAAGAAATCGAAAATAAAACCATTCTCACCGTCCTCACCAAACCCGTCCAGCGTCCGATATTCATCCTCGCCAAGTTCGCCGGCGTGGCCCTGGCGGTAATACTAGCGCACTATATCTGCACTATCGCCCTTTTAATGGCTATCAGGCACGGTGTCCTCGAAAGCGTTAATGACACCTGCGACTGGACGGTTATCACCTCGGCAGGAGCGGCTGTCGGATTGGCGTTTTCGCTAAGTGCTTTTCTAAACTATATTTACGACTGGAAATTCTCCTCGACCGCCATCGTCCTAACCGCCATATTCGCGACCCTGGCTATGGTATTTCTCTCTCTTGTCGACCGCAACTGGCAGTTCAACCCCGCCGAAAACGGCATTAACGCCTTCGATGTTTATGGCTCGATCCTGCTGCTGCTGGCCGCGATCATTATTGTCGCCCTCGCGGTGACGCTTTCGACAAGGTTCAATATAATGATAACGCTTCTGATTTGCGTCGGAATTTTCCTGCTGGGCCTTGTGAACGATTATGTCTTCGGAAGATTCGCCGAAATCCATTATTGGGCCAAAATAGGCCGATATCTCATACCGAACCTCCAGGTCTTCTGGATAAGTGACGCCATTTACGAAGACCGCGCAGTACCCCCCCGATACATTATGATAGTCGCCGTCTACGCCATCTGCTATACCGCCGGCATACTCTCACTGGCGACAGGCCTGTTCCAGAGACGCCAGGTGGGCTAAAGCGGTTG
>CAYNKU010000237.1:0-1195 GCA_964397865.1 uncultured Pirellulales bacterium
CTTCTCTGGCGTCCTGCTCGTTCATAACCTCGCTTATAAGAAAATCTATTCCGGGACATAGTTTTTTAAGCTTCTTCACAAAGTCTTTGTTATGACCGTCAAAATCGTACCCGATATTAGGCCAGATGGGTTTCGTATTATCCGGGTACATAATAACAAGCCGGATTTTTGCTTTTTTCCCGCCGCCCAAAGCCGGAGCCGCCGATTTATTTAGCGCATAACCAGCCGACGTCCCGAACCCCGACAGTACCGACATCCCCGCCGCACATGCCGCGCAGCCTCCCAGAAACTCACGCCTCGACAAACCGAAATTCATCCCCGAACAACCCGTCCCCCCGCAGCCGACTTTTTTATCTTCAGATTTCATAACTGATCCTCCAATCTAAAAGAGTATTCGAATTCTCAATAATCCTGTTTCAAACAACCTTTTTCTGTGAATTTGCATTATATAGTTATTTTTGCTCCCTTCCATGAGAAATTTGATTTTTGTAAATCTGCGCCGACCAAATATGTGTGAAACGCTATTTTCTTGCTGATCGGAACTTTGCCGATTATCATATAACCAATGGAACTTCAAGGAACTACCGCAGTTATCACCGGTTCGACAGGCCGGCTGGGTTCGGCAATAACAAAAGCCCTCGCCCGGGCGGGCTGCGATTGCCTCTGCCATTACCACAAAAACCGCGCCGCCGCCGAAAAACTCGTCACCGAGATTAAGCAGCTCGGCGTAAAGGCCGTCTCCGCCAAAGCCGACCTCGCCGACCCCGCGCAGATAGAAAATCTCTTCGAAGATATATCACCGCTGTCAGTCCCGCGGATTCTAATAAATTCCGCCGCCGTATTTTCCAGCCAAAAACTCGAAAATGTTACTGCCGATGAAGCTCAAAGGGTACTAAATCTCAACCTGGTAGCGCCGATCTTAACGAGCAAAGTCTTCGCCGCAAAAATAAAAGCCGAATTTCCCGAAGCCGATTCTCCCGTCGCCGCCATAATAAATATCTCCGACGTAGGCGGCATAAGACCCTGGGCCGGTTACGTAGTTTACTGCTCCTCCAAGGCCGGACTCATCGGCGCGACAAAAGCCCTCGCCAAGGAACTCGCCCCCGCTGTCAAGGTTAACTCCATTGCTCCCGGTATGGTAACCTGGCCGGAAAACTTCGACCAGGCCAAAAAACAAAGACAGCTATCGTTCATC
>CAYNKU010000237.1:1205-4180 GCA_964397865.1 uncultured Pirellulales bacterium
GAACAGCCCAACCCGAAGAGATCGCCCAGGCCGTCATCAGCCTGCTCCAAAACGATTACATAACAGGCCAGGTACTAAACGTCGACGGCGGAAGATGCATTTAACGATTGTGTTAGGACCACAGTGTAACTTAGAATGGCAAAATCCGATTTTTTATTAAAACTCGAAACAATATCGAATGCTCAAAATTCAAATTTTCTCCATAGGATGCCTTATGGCAAAAACAAAAATGTTAATGTCCCGGCCGTCGAGAGTTTTAGATTTTGGTAATTTGAATTTCGAATTTGTTTCGGATTTCGATATTCGGATTTCGAGTTTAATTTACTTATCGTAAGAGCTGCCTCTATAGCAATTTATCGGTTTTGTTTGTTATTATATCGCGCTATGGTATTAGTTATAAAGGAACCTTTATGATATTTAACTGGGCCAACCGGATCACGATCCTGCGGATACTCCTGATAGTACCGTTCGTAAGCTGTATGCTCAAGATCAACGACCCCGCCCTCAGCGAATCCACCCAGCATATAATGCGCTACAGCGCCACCGGCATATTCCTCATCATGGCGATCAGCGACGGCATAGACGGCTACCTCGCACGCCGAAAAAATCAGGCCACAAAACTCGGCTCCTTCCTCGACCCCGCCGCCGACAAGCTGCTAATAACCAGTGCATGCCTGCTGCTCGCTTCCAAAACTGCCGGCGTCCCCGGTTTCACCCTGCCCCCCACAGTCGTCGTACTGATCATCGGCAAGGATATCTTCCTGCTGCTCGGCTTTTTGACAATCTACTTTATCACCTTCCAGGTCCGCTTAATCCCCGCCTCTATCGGCAAAGTCGCCACCGCCCTGCAGCTTTCGATGGTCGCCGGCATTCTAATCGCACCGGAGGTCTCCACCGTCATCCCGCCCTGGATTTGGCTGCTCAGAGTCCTCTGGTGGTCCGCCGCCGCTACCGCTATTTTAGCAACGCTTATTTACATTCGCACCGGAAGTCGTTATATTGAGCAGTATGAGCATGACCTGGCCCGGCAGAAACAGTAACTCATCCGCCGAGCCATAAGATAGATTTTACGGCTTATTGTTCTTAAAATAGATAACATAAAAAAATGCCGGTAACTTTCAGTGAAATAAAAGATGTTTTAGAAGACCTCCGCCGCGGAAAAATGATCGTCCTCGTGGACGATGAAGACCGCGAAAACGAGGGCGATCTCGTCTGCGCAGCCGAAAAGGCTGCCCCCGAAGTGATCAACTTTATGGCGAAATTCGGCCGGGGCCTTATCTGCCTGCCACTCACGCCCGAAAAGTGCGACTCCCTCGGCCTCTACCCACAGGCCGTCGACAACACCGCACGCTTCGGCACCGCCTTCACCGTCAGTATCGACGCCGCCGATGGCATCACCACCGGAATAAGCGCCTCCGACAGGGCGCGAACCATCGAAGCCGCCATCGCCGACGACGCCAGGCCCAAAGACCTCGTCCACCCGGGCCATGTATTTCCGCTCCGAGCCTGCAAAGGCGGAACACTCGTCCGCGCCGGCCAAACCGAAGGAGCCGTCGACCTGATGCGCCTGGCAGGACTAAAACCCGCGGGCGTCATCTGCGAGATTATGAACGAAGACGGCACACTGGCAAGGGTCCCCGAGCTTCTCGAATTCTGCGAAAAGCACGACCTCAAGATCGTATCCACCGCCAAACTCATCGAATACCGGCTCCAGCGCGAAAGCCAGATAAAACGCCTCGAAACCGTCGACCTGCCCACCGATTACGGCCACTTCAAACTCATTGGCTACGAAAGCATAACCACCACTGAACCGCACCTGGCGCTGTGCAAAGGCGGCGTCGGCGACCTCGACAAAACCGGCAAACCCATCGAACACGACGAGCCCGTCCTTGTCAGGGTCCATTCGGAATGTATGACCGGCGACCTCTTCCACTCCCAGCGATGCGAATGCGGCTACCAACTCATAACCGCTATGAAAATGATTGAAAAAGCCGGCAAAGGAGCCGTCATATACCTCCGCCAGGAAGGCAGGGGCATCGGAATGGCGAATAAACTAAAGGCCTACAAACTACAGGAACAGGGCCTCGATACCGTCGATGCCAACCTCGAACTCGGCTTCATGGCCGACAAACGCGACTACGGAATCGGTGCCCAGATATGCCGCGACCTCGGACTGAAAAAAATAAAAATACTCACCAACAATCCCAAAAAAATCAGCCGCCTCGAAGTCTACGGAATAAAAATCGCCGAACAGGTCCCACTAAAAGCCAAACCCGGCAAGCATAATATAGACTACCTCAGAACCAAAAAGTTCCGATTCGGACACATGCTCGACGAGGATTTATAATTTATGAAAACCGCTGTAAATTTAGAGTCTATAACAAAACTCAATGTCTCAAATTGTCATTCCCGCGAAGGCGGGAATCCAGTTGTTTTTTATAATTCAGCCTGGAGGTTTTGTTACAGATTCTTGTTATTTCTTATGCCGATGTTATTACTGCTCACAGCCGCCGGTTGCGAACCGCCCCAGGCCCCCCGAACCGATAACCCCTCGAACGAACTTTCCATCTACGATGATTACGCTCCCGTAAAGGTCGAAATAAATCCATTGACTGGCTTCGTTAAAACCGAAAACTCCCCCCAGCCCTCCGGGATGAACATTTTTGTCAACTTATTGGATTCCACCGGCTCACAAATAAAATCACCCGCCGTATTTCGATTCGAATTGTATCGATACACCAGGTATTCCTCCGAGCCGAAAGGCCAAAGAATCCACATCTGGCCCGATATCGATTTAACCGACCAAGCGGAAAATAGCGCCTCCTGGAAAGATTTCCTAAGGGCCTACGAATTCGACCTCGACCTGCACTCCCGCACCGCTAACGACTGCGTGCTCCAGGTAACATGCCTCTGCCCCAACGGCAAACGACTTTCAGCAGAACGGATCCTCAAAAACAACCGATAAAGAAATTATT
>CAYNKU010000238.1:0-4171 GCA_964397865.1 uncultured Pirellulales bacterium
CGTAAAAAAAGTTAACATATCTATGACCATTTACACAGTTTATTTTACACCCTCGGTATCCGTGTTAATTTCAGCTTCGATTTTCTCCAGTTCAGCTTCCATATTTTCTTCCGTTATCTCCTTGTCGGCCTGCATCTTGTATTCGGCTTCGGATTTAACCTCCACCGCCTGTTCATCTTCGGTTTTCTTGCAGCCGGCAAAGCTGACTAAAAAAATCGATAACATAACTATGACTAACCAAAGTTTAGATTTCATCTTGGTTTCTCCCAAAAAACGTTTGACTGTTATATTTAACGAACGTTTTAATCCTCAGCCTTCTCATCTTCGTCGTTTTCATTTTTTGCTTTGTTTTTACCGGCCTGTTTTTTTTCTGTCGCCGACTTTACCTTTTCAACCTTTTCCTTGTCACCGGTTTTTGTAGCTTTTTGACCGAGTTCCGGCACCGCCTCTATCCTTTCGTTAATTCGCTGAATCTTGTTTTCATATCGCTTTAGTTCCTTTGCCATCAACTCATCAACTTTATCTGCCAGCTTCTGATTACCCTTCTCCAGGGCCAGTTCTTTGATCCTATTAAGCCTTGCCTGACGTTTATTGTGCTTGTTTTGTTCATTAGCTATCTGTCTCTCGAAGCTGACAAGCTGCTGAGCGTGCTCTTTGCCCTTGGCCTTTGCTCCTTCCGCCTCGCCTTTCTCTTTTTTGGATTTTTCCTCCGCTTTACCTTGTTTCTGCTTGGCGACTTTATCGTTTGCCTCTTCAGTTGTGATTTCCGACTTACCTTTTTGGCCTTTTGGTTTGTCTTTCTCCTTGCCCTTGCCTTTCGTTACCTCAGCAGTATTTTCGGCTGCCTTTTTACTTTCTTTCTGGACCCTGACAGCAGCTTCTTTTTGCCTGCCTTTACCCTTGGCGTTTCCTTTGCCCTCTGCCTTAGCGAAGACCGATTGGCCGATTAGCAAAACCGCCAGAATTACCACAACTATCCAAAATGCCTTTTTCATGGTAACTACCTCCAAATCAATTCCCCATTTTTTTCAGACCCGCATACCAACTATCATTGTATTAGTATCTTTTTTGAAACACAAGCGTTTATATAAAAAACCTGGAGGTCAGGTTTATTTGTATGCGATAGGCAGGTTCGTTTTTATCGCTGTGTGATATTGCCAAAAGTAAATGTAATCGCCGTGCATCCAGAATATGCCTTGCCTCCCTGGTTTGTAACTGCGTGGGATGACGGGCCGAACGTTGTTCTTCTCTGAGCCGGCTGTGATACTCCGCGAAGTCCACGCAGCTCCGCCGTTGGTTGTTTGCCATCTCTCGATCTCGAAAACGCCGTTGACTTCTCTGGACAGATACACAACAGATGTGTCGGCGTGGTCGAGCACGATTCCGCCGGAATAATAAGGCTCGGATTCGGTTTTTCCGGGCCGGGTCTGCGGGAACCACCGGCCCGCCGGCGCAACCGCGTAGTCCTGCCATTTGACGCCGTTCCATCGGGCATACCTGTAGTGATGATCCTTCTGTTCGGATATAGTGCTGTATACGATTACCGGATTGCCTCCCGAGTCAATAGCGATATCCCAGATCCATGCGCGGCGGCCTGAAACAGCGGCGTCATAAACCTTCTCAGCCTGGATAGGCTCACTCGGCAGGTTGTCGATATCGGTTATCTTCGAGCCGTCAGCTCTGTAAAAAGCCCGATTTTGGTAACAGCCGTAGTAAATGCAATTTTGCGGATGTTTTTTGGGATGCCCGTCGGTAAAGGCGAAATGGATCTTTTCACGTCCATCGGATTCGAATTTGATATAGGGCCTGTCGCCGGTGCCTTTTATTAGTGTGCGAACCGGCGTCCAGTTAACGCCGTCACTTGATTCGGAAAAATTCGGCTTAAAATTCCCACCCCGCCAGAACAGGTATATCCGGTTGTTTTCATTCGCTAATTGAATTGGATTCGGATAGGTATATCCCTGCGTGCCTTTTGTGTTGGTGCCGATAGTCCTTTCGGCCTCCCAGGCTGTAATATCCTCCGGATTTTTTGAGAGCCGATACCACATTTGATTCCCGTTGTGTGCGCAATAGAATACCATTAACCGTCCATCGGGCAGTATCAATATAGCCGGGTTGGCGTGGTCGTCATATTGGAGCTTTTCTTTTAATGTGGCAGTAGTTACTTTTTTTGTTTCGTGATCATAGCAGGATATGTTTACGTCCCCTTGCTTATTGACGTAGCCGATGTAAATTCTTTTGTGGTCGGCCTGGTAATAAACAGCCCGCGGATCGGCAAACCAGCACCACGCGCCGTCGTCAGCCAAATTATTAAAAGCCTGACCCGGCTGAGCAGGCCGCGTATTAACGCCCCAAGGGCGAACACATCCAGCCACCACAATTACTAACAGGAAAAACCCAGCTCTAATTATCCGTTGCATTTTCATTCCTTACTTCTGGACGAATACTTTCAATAAATCCGCGAGGATTAACAACCGGTCCAGCCTTAGTATGCGTAGCTGTTTTTAACAATTGTTCTTCTATAGTCTGTGGCTGCAAATCAGGATTTACCTGAAATGCCAAAGCAGCCAATCCAGCGATATAAGGAGCCGCCCAACTAAACCCACCACCTCTTTCATATAAATATACATTAGTGCCTTGATGGGTTGCTATTGTCTTATTTCCCGTAGGAATATATATATCACTTCCAGGTCCACCATATCTACCCATTTTATAGCTTTCCGGCTTATCTCGATCCTTACCCTGGATATAGGTTAATATGCCAAAATCTAAAAACTCACTGGAACATGTCACTACTATGATTCCGCTATCCAACGCTTTTTTGCGGGCTTTTAGATAGGCCTGGTTATCTGAATATTCTTCAGGCGAAGCGGAAATACTTATAACACGAATTTTTTCTGAATCTTCAGCGATTCCGTTGTATTTGATTATCTCATTGATGCAATTAGCCTGAATTTTATGTTCTAAAGTTGTCATCGCTGCATAATAAAAGACAAAAGCCTCCGGTGCCACTCCACAATTTTTACCAACAGCAATACTTACAATAGGTGGTCCGTGCATCTGTAAAGGCTGATTATAAGGCAAATCTCTTTCCTCATATTTTACAATTCGGTCTGCAAACTCCTCATGATTTTTCAGTAAACGCTGATCCAAAATAGCGATACCTACTCCTTTTCCATTGATTCCCTGCTTGTGCAGTTCGCGTATGCCTAAGCCTGGATTCTTACCTTCTTCCAGTAGTTTCTGCGGATTAAATCCTACAGGTAATTTTTCAGGGACAGGCCATTTTGTTAACGAGTCAAAATCCTGATTTTTCAGGTAATCGCCTTCGCCTGTTAAATTAAGTTTTCTCAAATCCACGTTTCTAAGTTCTATTTTGTGAAAATCATCGACATTTTTCACGATAACCTGCCGCTGGCCCTGCAGCATTCCTCCGATATCAAGATTTTTGTCTTTGACTGATAGACTCAGAAGTTTGAATGAGGGTTCATCATCATTTTTCTTAAACCATGCACTTATATCCGGATAGCCCATGTCAAGCCACATTTTATCCCCCTCGTCTTTTACATTTTCTCTTTGAGGTTTTCCCAGCAAAGCTTTGATTTCATTGGGTTCAGTAAGCTTGTATGCAATTTCCCCAGCCTCGACGGCTTCCAAAAGAGCATTAACACGATCGCTATTTTCTCCCAATGACTTATTTTGTTGGGCTAATGTCGATGCTGTTAAAGACAATAATATAGTAAATGCGAGGACTAAGATAATGCGCTTAGTCAATGTCTGTTTCGCATAGTGCCGAACTTCAAAAGTAATCGCCATGATCATTTTCCTTTCCATAATCATTTTCCTTTCTTTGTTACTGCCGCATGTCTATTGCCAATGTTTACCATCGGGGATTGATGGCTCGTACGGGTTGTGAACCGGCCGAGAGAACGGGATTATCAGTGATGATGGCGTCAATATTCCAGTTGATCAGAATTGTCATTACATTCGGGTCATTTACTGTCCAGGCCCATACATCGAGACCCTCCTTTTGTAGATTTTCGATCAGCGATGGTGACAGGGCTTGATAATTCAAGCCGACTATATTGGTTTTACAGTTCTTGTTTTTTGTGAGGATCGAACACAGTCGTGCTGTTTCGGAATCTTCATCTTCATCTTTAATTTCATGTAA
>CAYNKU010000239.1:0-1750 GCA_964397865.1 uncultured Pirellulales bacterium
AATGGTGGCTGCAGGAGGATAAGCTGCTTGCCCTGGATGGAGCTGATTCCGACGAATTCGGGCACTCTGTTTCAATTGACGGGGATTATGCGATTGTAGGAGTTTATAAGGACGATGACAACGCAAGTGATGCCGGAGCCGCGTATATATTCAAACGTGACGGTATAACATGGACTCAGCAGGCCAAGCTGATCGCCTCGGACGGCGAAGAAAACGATTGGTTTGGCCAGTCTGTTTCGATCAGCGGAGATTACGCGGTAATCGGAGCCGACCTCGACGATGACGAGGGAATAAATTCCGGAGCCGCGTATATTTTCAAACGCTCCGGAGAGAGCTGGACGCAAAAAGCCAAACTCAGCGTTTTTGATAACGACGGCCTCGACAGGTTTGGCTGGTCGGTTTCAATTGACGGCGACTATGTAATCGTCGGGGCTTACAATGCGAGTGATATTATAGGCAGTTGTGGTGCCGCATATATTTTCAAGCGTGATGCGGGATTGGAAACCTGGACCCTCGAGAATAAAATTCTCGCTTCCGATCCGGCTTCATACGATGTTTTCGGTTATTCGGTTTCGATCAGTGAAGATTATGCGGTCGTTGGTGCCGGGAATCATTTTGTGGGTGGATTCTCCTGCGGCGCCGCCTATATTTTCAAGCGCCATCCGGGATTGGGAATCTGGATCGAGCAGGACAAACTTACCGCCTCTGATGCCGCTGAGCACGATCACTTTGGTTATGCCGTTTCTATTGACCAGGATCATGTCGTTGTGGGTGCCAAAGGCGACGATGATGATGGTTACTATTCCGGCTCAGCATATATTTTCAAGCGTGACCCGGGATTGGAAACCTGGAGCCAGAAAGAAAAACTTACCGCTTCCGACGGTGATGTCGATTACAGGTTTGGCTGCTCTGTTTCAATCGCCGGTGATTATGCCGTTGTAGGTGCCTATAAGAATGACAGCAAGGGTATGGAATCAGGTGCCGCGTATATCTTTAAGCGAGATGAAGGGTTGGAGACATGGTCGCAGCAGTCGAAACTCACCGCTTCCGATGGAACCGACTGGGATTTCTTCGGCTATAGTGTCGCGATCTGTTCCGGCGATGTAATAGCGGGAGCTCCTCAGGATGCAGATAGGGGCAGTGAATCCGGCTCAGCATATATTTTTCACCGTCTCGACGGTATATTAACGTTACAAACCCCTGACGGCGGCGAAGAATTGTACGTCGGCTGTGATTACAACGTTACCTGGCAGACCCAGGGTGTCGTCGAAAATGTAACGGTCGAATATTCGGATAACAATGGAAGTGATTGGGAGGCTGTTGAAACAGTACCGAACATAAATTCATATCTGTGGCAGGTGCCGCAGGTCTATTCTCAGCAGTGCCTGCTGCGAATCAGCGACAGCGCTTACCCTGCCATGAATGATATCAGTGACAGCAACTTCGTCATAGACCAGATGATCGGCGACCTGAGCGGTGACTGCCGGATTGACTGGGTTGATTTAGGTATCCTCGCAGAGAATTGGCTTACAAACGATTCCCTGTGGTCCCGATACGACAAGCTCACCGCCTCGGACGGCGATGATGGAGATTATTTTGGCTATTCTGTTTCAATCGACGGCGATTATGCCGTCATTGGTGCGATATATGATAGAGTTGTTTTACCCGCCTCCGGCTCGGCGTATATATTCAAACATGAAGGGGACAGCTGGACCGAAAAATCCAAGCTCACGGCTCCCGATGCCTGTGA
>CAYNKU010000239.1:1850-4134 GCA_964397865.1 uncultured Pirellulales bacterium
TTGCCAAAGATAAATTGACCGTCTCAGACGTTGACAGCTATGACAAGTTTGGCTATTCTGTCGCGATTGACGGCGATTATGCTGTTATTGGTACTCAACGTGCAAAGTCTGCATACGTATTCTATCGCCTTGCGGATTCGAGTTGGATTGAGGTTACAAAATTACTTGGCCCGGTACCTGCGGCGTCTGACCAGTTTGGTCATGCTGTCTCGATAAGCGGTGATTTCGCGATCATCGGTGCTCATGGTGACGACGATAACGGCCGAGCCGCCGGCGCGGCATATACATTTGAAAAAAGCGTCATCCATCCAGCCATTGATATGACTGGTGACAGCTTTGTCAATTTCAGGGATTTAGCTGTTATGGCAAACCTGTGGCTTACAGGTGTTGAATAACTTTACTGCGAAACCTGATTTATTTACACGTCCTCAGGGTGCCAAGGATGGTTTCAGGAAGTGTTCGAAGAAGCTATATATCCGGCTGTTGGATTCATCGGTCGGTGAATGTCCTTTACGGTTGGTCATAGCTACCCTGTTTTCATATCCGAGGATTTTATTTACAGCGACAGTGTGATTGAGCGCCTGCCACCTTTGGGGCGGATCCTCCGAACCGCCGGAGACAAGAAAAGGTCTTGGTGCCATAAGAGTATGTATTTCATGCAGGTCACGGCCTTGTTCGACGAGCTTTTTATACGGCCCGGTTCGCGGTTTAGTCTCGCCTGGAACACCTCTTTCGCGTACTCTGCCGGCTTCCCAGCCCAGATACCACGGCTCCCAGTAGTTCACGTTCGGACGAGTTTCATCGAATACGATCCCCGGGTCCGACCAGACGGCGCATGCGAATTTTTCATAAAAACACGAGCCGAACATCGCCCACTTGCCACCATAAGAATGCCCGATGATTCCTATTCGCTCGGCATCCACATCCGGTAGAGACGCAAGGGCCGTATGACAGTTCGCCGCGACGTAGGCCAGCGCCGACAATGGCTGCAGCTTAGCCTCCGTCAAAGGTTTATACGGCGGCTCTAAACTGCAAAAATCCGGCGTGCCTATCGAAAGAGCGGCGAAACCGCGTTTGGCCAACTGATATCCGAAATCAAGGCGCTCCCTGTTTAATCCAGCTCCTGTTTCCGCTTCATAAAAAACTACCAGAACCGCGGGGAAAGGCCCTTTGCCTTGCGGTATCAATAAATATCCATCGACTGAGTGTTTGTCGGGAGCGATCTCAACGCGGACTTTATGCTGAGTTATATTGTCACGTTTGGTTTTCGTGAGATATTCGATACCCGGCTTTTCCAACAGCGCCGGCCATGCCCCGAGCATTTCATGCCAGTATTTCAGTATTTCCGCGCGACGCCTTTTCCAGTCTTCCGGGGTTTTGACGATGCCGCCGTCCCTGAACAGCAATGGCGACCTGTAACCACCGAGATCATTTTTATATTCAGCCGGCGGCTCAAAGGCATCCGCGATATTTGCAGGCAGATTTTCTTTCAAGGCTCCGCCGGTTGCATTTGGTTGACTAATACCAGGCAACATCAATAACACAACAAAACCGGGTATCAGAATTCTTATATATCCCGCCATTGAAAATTCTCCGTCGCAGAAACCGCTTTTAATTTTTACCGTACTGCCGTCCGGTTTCAACCAGCGCCTTTATATTTTCGATTTTCGTGGTTCCGCCGAGAGCGCAGCCGGGACCTAATATGAAACCGTAATTACCTTTCATGGTTTCAATTGCCTTAATCGTCTCCGCCCGGACATCTTCGGCGCTTCCCTGGGCGATTATCGTCGGACTCACCGGCCCCAGCAGACACGTCTTACCCTTTGCTGCGCTGCACGCTGATTCAAGATTTGTCTTATGATCGATCTCCAGTATATCCGCCCCTGTGGCGATCATATCGGGTAAAATGGCGTCAACATTGCCGCAGATATGATTGGCTACGAAATAATTATCCTTGTGTAACCTCTCAATGACCTTATGCTCCGCTGACTTTGCGTATTTTTTATAAATCGCCGGTGAGACAACATCAGGGCCGGCGATGGATTCGCCCATCGACGTCGCGTGCGAACCGGCCTCCATCATCGCCTTTGCGTATGCGTAAAAGACCTCGCACGTATAATCAAGCAATTCGCCAATATAGTCCTCCTCCATTGCTACATCAAGAAGAAAATCGTTCATCCCCCGCAGTTCACTCGCCAGACTAAAAGGCCCCTGGTCCGCCCGGCCCATGATAAAAACTTCATCGCCTTTTAAAGATGTTATGTAACCATTTGTTACTTTAGAT
>CAYNKU010000240.1:0-4131 GCA_964397865.1 uncultured Pirellulales bacterium
CATTGTAATTTTGATTTTTGCATTTTGATATTTAATATAAATTGCTGTATCTGCTTATATGGCAATATGTTATCACTATTACTAAAATCGTAGCTTGCGCTGTAGTACTAATAACCCTATATCGATTACCTAAAGACCCAAAAGTATAGGGCGGCAGGACTGCGGCAGTTTAAGGGGCCCCGATTCAGCCTCTACCCTCTCTGCCAGTGCCTCTGCTATTTCCTTGATTTCGCCTTTTACAGCTTCTCTTTTTTGACCTGAAGTTGTTTTTAACCGCGCTGTTAATAAAAGGATTTTCGATATCTCCGCTAAAGTGGCGGCCTGGCATATTTTTTCAGCAGTTTCGGCTAAAACCGCGTCGACATCCTTAATCTTGCTCAATTCCTTAGCGCACTGTGACTCAGTATCTAAAGAATCTATGTCCTGATGCGCAGTCTCAATTAAAAGAGCACTTAGTTTTCGTCTTAACGGATTCATCGATACCGCTGCTTATATGGGAATCGGGAACAATTGACTCGCCCGGCAATTTTTTACGCCTCCTCAAAATACTCGGGGGCTTTCTAAGCCCCTTTTGCTCCGTCGCGTCGGCGTCGGCCCTCACCCAAACCGGGGCCGGCGACGATGCGTAAGGGGCAAAAGGGGCGTTTGCCCCAACTTGCTCCGGAGCCAAGGCAGAGGCCTTTTCGGTTTTCGCCCACAAATTATTCAAGAGAGCCTCTCTTAATTCGCATCGGATTTGCCGGTCAGAGCGGCACCTTTATTTGCAGTAGATGATTTAGTCGGCTTTTCGACAACAACCGCATCTACAACTTTCGATTTTTGAGAACCGACGATCTGACCAAATAAAGTAACCAACAAAGCCTTTTCCTCTTCAGTTAGTTTTTCGGCTGCTTCGATCGAATTCATCGCCTCCCATAGCCTGGTTTCACTTACCGGCCCTTGAGCAGCCAAAGCGTTAACTTTCTCATAAAAGGGCTGCGCCACCGCATCGATTACTTCCATCCGCTCTGAAATCCTGCCCATCATAAACTCAGCCTGTTTGTATAATGTACGGGTGAGTTTTTCGTAAATAGCTTTTTGGATTCTTTCCGGCAGATCCTTCGGATTCAGGGCCTTTGCCGAATCTTTAAGCTTTTCTTGTGCCAAAGAGAGCGTATTATGACTTTTTCCAGCCAATTCGCCGATTCGACCGGCAATACTACAGCAAAAATCCGCAAAACCCACGTCGTCTCCTTCTTTACATCGAACAAAGTACCGCACAGAACACCAATGATATGGTAACCATAAGCTTGATGAGAATATTCATCGCAGGCCCGGATACATCCTTAAATGGGTCGCCGACCATATCACCGACCACCGCTGCCTTATATGCCTCTTCTACATCTTCGCCTTTTTTGCGCTGAGCTTCAATAAATTTTTTGGCATTATCCCAGGCGCCGCCCCCAATAGACATGCTCATACCCAATACCGAACCTGTTATCATCGCTCCAACCAAAAAGCCGCCTAAGGCCTCAGAACCCAATACAAATGCAACAATAAAAGGTGCCGAAATAGCAATCACCCCGGCAATAACTGTCGCTATCAGGGAATCAGTGGCAATAAGAGTTACGCATCTATCCGAATCCGGCTCAACTTTGCCGGTTAACAGTCCTTTAGTCTCTTTGAACTGCCGGCGAACTTCGAGGACCAGCTTGTTTGCTATTCTGGTTACAACGCCCATCGTCCAGGCTGCGAAAAGAAGCGGCAGAGCGGCCCCGAGAAACAGACCAACCAATACCGTCGTAGCAAATAACTTCGCGTCACCCAACTCAGTACCGCCCACATAAGCGGCAAATAAAGCCACCGATGTTATGACACCGGCACCGAGTGTAAAGCCTTTGCCGATAGCTGCCGTAATATTTCCAACCGTATCGAGGCGGTCTGTAATATTGCGAACCTTTGCGCTTGCCTTGCTCATCGTGGCAATGCCGCCGGCGTTATCGACTATAGGTCCGTAAGCATCGATGGTCATTATAATCGCCATCGTCGCCAGCATCGCCACAGCCGAAAGCCCTATCCCATAAAGGCCCGCTACTAACAACGCTATAATTATCGTTGCGCAAATAGTCAAAATAGGCAGCAGTGCCCCAATAAATCCTATCGCCAGCCCTGCGATTATATTTGTGGCCGGACCCGTCTCCGACATTTTTACAATATACCGAATAGGCAGCCCGGAACCGAAATATTCTGTCTCAAGACCGATTAAAAGACCGCAGGCAACACCGGCCACAATCGTTATGAACAAACTCAACTGGCCCGTTATGGCAATAACCGCAATAAGTGCGCCAAAAAGGAAAAGACCGTTGGCAATATAAATAATTTTCCGCAAAAAGTCCTGTGGATCCGCACGTTTGGTAAGGAACCTGCCAACAGACATACTCCCCAGGCAACTTATAAACCCTATTGTCAAAAGCACCAGCGGAAGCACGATATATTTCATTTCCCCGGTTCTAATACCCATAATAATCGCCGCTACTGTAGAGCTCATAGTGGACTCGAAAAGATCCGAACCCATACCGGAAACATCACCGACATTATCTCCGACGTTATCGGCAATTACAGCCGGGTTGCGAGGGTCATCTTCCGGCAGGTTAAGATCTATCTTGCCTGACATATCCGCCCCGATGTCGGCACTTTTCGTAAATATACCGCCCCCTACTCTGCCGAACAGCGCAAAGAAAGATGCACCAAGACAGAACCCGGCAATAATATACGGCAATGTGTCAGGGTCACTGCCATTGAGTACAAGAAAAGAATAAGTGCCAAGACCGATCAGGCCGACAGACGCGACGGATATACCCATCACGGCACTGCCCTGAAAGGCCGTATCCAACGCCTTGCGCAGGCCGCTGCTTTTGGCCGCCTGGCAGGTTCGCGAATTCGACGCGGTAGCCGCTTTCATACCTATCCAGCCGGGCAGCATCGAACAAGCAGAACCTACCAGAAAAGCAATCGCCGTCGGCACACACAGGACTACGCAGATAACAAGAAACGCTCCGAACAGGAAAATCCCCGTTATCTTGTATTCCTGTTTCAAAAAGACAACCGTTCCCGAGCGGATTTTCTCGGCGATGGCCTGCATTTTCGCATTGCCGGGTGAATTCCTGAAAAGGGAAAAATAACCAACTATAGCAATAATTAAACCAACAACCCCGACTAACGGCACCACCTTAAACAGGTAGTCATAAGCGGGTAATTCGGCAACAGGAACAGGCTCATCCGAGAGACACAATGTATCATCGGCCGCCAAAGACGCGATGGGTATATAACGATATTGACCCTGACTGTAAATATCCAGAAGTGCCGTATCATCTTTATCATCCGCGACAGCATTAAAGAACTCATCAAGGTCGGAGATAGATGTTCCGTCAATCGCGACAATTATATCGCCCGGCGCCAGACCCGCATCGGCTGCCGCACCGCCGGGCACTACCGACACAATTAAAATGCCGTCTACGTTTTTGGGAATTTCATACGTGTCCCGCAAATTTGTGGTAATCGCCGATAGAGACACACCCCAGTCGGTTTCATCGGCGGTATCAGTAGCAACATCCGTGGTTGATGCTGTCAGTATGGCAGCCGGCGGCTCGGTAAGAGTCGCATAGACCCGAGCTTTTTTGCCATCTCTTAAATATGTGATTCTGACCGCATCACCCGGCTCCAGCATTGCCATAATCTCTTTGAATATATCGACATCTATTGTGGCGGTGGTGTTTATAACGGCTATGACGTCGCCTCTTTGCAAACCGGCTTTTTCCGCCGGCGAATCGCCAACAACACTATTTACAAGAACACCGTGACCATCCGGTATGCCTAATTGCTCGGCAAGAACTTCATCGACAGAAACAATCTCTACGCCAAGAAAAGCTTTTGGTGCCGCAGGTGTGTCTTCAGCAGCAGCGGTCTGGACAATCGAATCCGAAGTAACTGCACCGGCAATTTCACCAACGACCTCGGAAACACTTATCTGGTCTATGTCAAAGCCGGTAATATGTGAATATATAAGATACGCAAAAAATGCAAATACCATTCCTGCTACAACTATAGTCCAGTTAATGTAGTTCTTCGGACATTTATCAAATTGCTCTTTGT
>CAYNKU010000241.1:0-4119 GCA_964397865.1 uncultured Pirellulales bacterium
TGACCAGTCATAGCCTTCAACAGCACCCATAAAGCCGAAGCCGCAGATGTTATCGATCGAGTAAGCGGCCGACTCATCATCGAGCTCACGAATCAGTTCGCCGTCCTCGTAGATGCGTACGATTTCCGCCGGACCGTCTTTGACCACGGCAAAGTGATACCATATCCCGCGGGCCTCGTCTAAGACGATCTCACGACCCTCAAGATACTCAACGAACGTCGGATCCCAATAAAGCTCAGCTGTTACACTTGAGCCGTCTTCCGGATCGATATCACGGCCAAGCCAGGTAGCAAAGCCGCCCGCGCCGCTTGAGTCACGGAAGGTCAGGCAGTTGTCCTGTCTTGCCATGGTAACCGGGTTGTATATCCTGGTCTGGTAAATGAAGCTTCTGCGAGGAGGGTTCACGTCATCGTACTTTATGTAGAACATGATGGTAATCTTGTTAGCTGCCGCGGCAGGTGCGAAGATATTCTTAACGGTTTCTTCGGTACCGCCGTCATACCAATCGTCCTCGAGAACAAGCTTCGAACCGCCGCTGTGAGAATAAACAGCACCACCGGACACACCCTCTCCAGGTTTCCACGTAATAGAAACAGCGTCCATATCATAGCCGTTACCTGAGTCATCGTGTGCTACCGTGTTGCCTTCGCCCTCATCAAGCGGCAGATACAGCGAAACCGGAGCTGTCGGTGCCGTCGGTGCGGTCTTGGCAATCAGGTAACCAGCCGACAGTAGATCAAGGTCATCATAATCTACAACGCAGTTGCCCGAGAAGTCTTCCGCTATAACGTTCGCAGCAAAACATCTGCGAGGATACAGCGATACGTCATCAATGTAGATATCGCCATACTCATTCAAACTGGAACCGGCTCTGTCACCAACACCGATAACAACCTTCTCGATATCCTCAAGAGTTACACCCAGAGCTGCCAGCGATACTCTGCATTCCGTCCAATCTGCGACCTTACTATTTACGTCTGCGACCTGCTGTACAGTGGTTGACGAGCCGTCATAGACACCTAAATAGATCGGCTGTGCAGTATTGCCTGCGACACCTTTGACGTAAACCGAGATAGAATAAGCGTCGCTGCGATAACTCATAGGAGCATCTACTTCACCGTAACCGGTGTAATAGAGGTCGTAGTAAACCTTCATCGACTGCCCACCACTGTTCGACTCGGTAGTCGAGAGAAGGGCAACCGAAGAACCGCCGACGGAATCGTCTGACCATACACCAAGCAGAGCTCCGCCATCGGCATAGCTCTCGAAATCATCCACGAGAATGTACGGGGCTGTAGAAAAGCTAACTATTTCACCTGCTACAGTACCAGTGCCAACAGCGTCAACACACCAGTAGTAACGGGTGTTGAGTTCGAGCGGACCGAGGTCGTAAGATTCATCTGTACCGCTGTAAATCACCGGAGCGGTCCGATCATTTACATCACCCCATGAGGTGCTCATGTAAACACTGCTGGATGTTGAAGCAGTACCGGCTGTCCATGTCAGAACCTGCTCAGGATAAAGGTTTGCTCCTTCATCTTCATCTTCTGTTTCAGGGTCATCGCGCGGGCTCAGGTCTGTAGCCGGACCAGCAGTAACCTGGAAGCTCCACACGTCACCGACTGTTGTGCCGCCTGAACTGTTAACTTCATCGACTCTCCAGTAAGAATTGGCGTCTAAAATAAGAACGCCTGCTGTCAGTGGATCCCATGTCTCAGTGCCCGCGCCAAGAGTTGCGCGATAAGTCGAACCGTCAACGCCATCGTAGTAGACCAAATGGGTTACAGCATCATAACCTGCTAACCAGCTAAGACCACCGAACACGTCAAGCGGAGTGCCGGTAGTACCGGCCCCATCCGCCGGATCCGGATCATAGGCCTTATAAGCGTCATTAGTCGTAGAGGTGATTTCTAAGTCATCACCACCATCGCCGCTAAGCGTATAGGCGTCCCCAAATTTACCCACATAATTACCATCTGCGGGCATAGCCACTTCCTCAGTCACAATCATGCAGCGAATGAGCGGGGTTGTGCCTGTCATGACTTCGCCATTCGCATAACCACCGTGACCGGTGATTCTGCCGTCAGCAATCCACTCCGGTGCGTGTTCCCAACCAAAATTATGGGTTTTCTGTCTGACAGTGATTTTACTGCCGTTTGCAATGTCGACCTTACCGGAAGCAACATCGTCTCCCCACTCTATACGTTTGCAGTGCACTATGGCATCATCCAGATAGAGACGAGCTACCCGTCCTGTTTTGTTCTGGTTGGGCGGACAAAGAAGTTGAACGTTTAACATGAGGTAAGATCCGGAATAGCAGTACAAAGTGCTTGTGCAGTTGTCGCCGCTCCTTGTAAGATGGTAATTATTAGCAAAGATCTCACCTTCGTTGTAAGCAGTCATTGTACCGCCGCCTTGTCCTATAGGAAACTTGCAATCGCCATTCGCATGCAGCTGACCAGAAGGCGTAATCCACAGGAAGTGATCAAGATTCGGGTCAGGGCTCCAAGATGTAGTCGAACCACCAAAGTAGGCGTTACCAATTGCAGTACTGATGTGGTCGAGCGTGGGGTCAACCATTGCGCCGCTAAGAGCAAGTGGGTAAAGCTGAGGCGGATAGTTGCTGTTAAAGTTACCCTGACCGACATACACATCACCGTCGGTTGCGTTGGGTTCGTTCGTCACCGGTGTCAATATTCCATCGGGATTATTGACGTCCGGGTCTGTGTACGAACCCCAGTTGGCGGCGTTGCTCCACAGGTGGTCCGTACCGCCGTCGGTCCAGTAAACACGAGCTGCTGAAGCGCTTGCGGCCAAACACAGAAGTAATGTGGAAATTAATAGAAATTTCCTATACATAATACTCCTCCTTAATATTCTTAAAAATTCAATAAAGCCTTTTGGCACCGTGCCAAAAGCGCCCGCGCTGTCACTTACATTACGAGTTCAAATATCATAATATGCTCTGACAACGCTATATATAAAAAACAAACAAGCAACAAAGACCTTCACCATACTTTGAGCCTGCTTAACTCTAATTTGATTACATCACCCTTTATACCTCTGAGGATATGGACATGTTAAAACTCTATAGAAGCTAAATTCCGTAAGACCTGAACTCAAAAACCCATCCTCCAATTAAAATAGTGTTTTTATAAGACACAGGCCTTTTCACAACCACTCTTATACCAAATTTCCAACCCCTGTGTCAAGAAAAACTTTTAAAGATTTTTCCTATTTTAACCTAAAATTTACGCCCAAAACCGCCCTTTTGCTCCATATAACCCATATAATCCGCTCAGGCTCATCCCTGGCCTGAAAAAACTTCTATTCACCGGCCTTGAGCAGCTCACAAAGCCGCTCGAACTCGCCCCGCTCCATATGATAACTGTGCTCTGAATCAGGAAAAATACCCTCCCTGACCTCGCTGCAGTAATCATTAACAGCCTTGACCGTGCTATCGGCTAAATTCCCGTACCTCTTTGAAAATTTCGGAATTTTTCCGCCGGTCAGACCAAGTATATCCGGTGCGATAAGGATCTGACCGTTGCAGTCCGGCCCCGATCCGCAGCTTATCACAGGCACCTCGCAGTTTTTGGTTATTATTTCGGCCGCTTCCGCCGCCGTCCCTTCCAGCAAAAGCCCACTCGCTCCCGCGCAAACCATTTTTTCAGCAAGTTTTATCAACTCAGCCGCCGATTCGGCGCTCCTGGCCTGCGCCTTCAACCTGCCGCTCTTACTGATACTTTGCGGCCGGATTCCGATATGCGCCATAACAGCCATTCCCGCGTCAGAAACAGCCTTGATAATGTCAAGATAAGCCTCCCCGGCCTCGATTTTCACCATCTGCGCCGAAGCCTCAACAAAGAATCGCCCCGCATTCTTAACAGCCTCATCGCACCCCACCTGGTACGATAAAAATGGCATATCAGCTACCAGACACACATCCGGAGCACCCCGCCTTACCCCCGCCGTCAGGGCCACCATAAAATCCATCGTCGCAGGAAGCGTCGATTCGAACCCCAATATCGCCTGCGCCGCCGAATCACCCACCAGGATCATATCAATATCCGTCCGGGCAACAAGGGCCGCCGTCGTATAATCATAGCAACTCACAGC
>CAYNKU010000242.1:0-4099 GCA_964397865.1 uncultured Pirellulales bacterium
ACTGTCGGCTGGTTACCTGATTGCCAAGACCGCACCGACGGCACCGACAGCTCCGCTGTCGCTGTATCTGCCGCTGGATGAGGGCGAAGGCAACACTGTTGCTCATGACGCATCAGGTCGCGGCCTCGATATGGACGCCATCAGCATTACCTGGGCTGATTCCAATGGTGTGAACGGCACTGGTGCTGCATTTTCTCACAGCGCCGGAAGTAAGTTCCTCGCTGATGACGACTGGCACAGTGGTGGTACCGACGATACCGCTAAGCAGATATTCGCACCTGCCGCAGCAGTTAACAAGGTTACCATCATGTGGTACATGAAGTACCGCTCGGATGCTGTCAGAAACTTCGTCTACCAGACTCAGATATACAACCCGATTACCCAGGCATTACAGGATAACTGCCTGACCTTCCGTGATGTAAGCGGCGCGGGCGGAAATGCTGTCTGGCTTGGTCGTGATATCGATCCGGAAGACGGCGCAAGTGTAACAGCTGAGCTTTACTACGATCCGCCGTATGTTGATGGTTATGCCGGTGGCAGTGCTGTTGATCCGAGTATCTGCGACATATGGTACCACATTGCTGTGGTCAAAGATGGTCCCGCGGAAATCGCACGTATCTACCACGATGGCGAACTGATTCGTGAGCTCGATGATGAGTCGGTCGCTTACTCGATCGATAACATCTGCAGCTTTGGTTTCATCGGTGCTGCTAACGGCTATGCCTGGTCGGCTTGTAAGAATACCTGGTTCGATGAGTTAAGGATCTATCCTGACGCTCTGAGAGAAGATGAGATCAAGTATCTCATTGGTAAATCTGATCCGTTCTACCCAAAAGGCGCAGCACCCTATGATATCTATGAGGATGCTGATAACATCATCAACCTGAAGGACTACTCTGACTGGGCTGAAGATTGGATGGATGATAAACTGTGGCCGTAATTGGTCTTGACGGATAATCGGTTAATGCCGATTAATTAATGCATCAGTCCGGGGCCTGTACCGTTTGGTACGGGCCCCGGTTGTTTTTTAAAATATTCAAACCGACCGTTTATATTAGCGTATATCGTATTTCGTATATCGTATTTCGTATATCGCAAGTGCGCTGGTTGAGGCCGAGGGGGTACCTATGGCACTATGTTGGGTGGCGTTTGGGAATACCCCCTCCCTGACGGTCGGGGGTTGGAAATGTGGTCGGGGGTTGGAAATGCGGTGGGGGCCTGGAAAAGGGCTTTTTGAAAGAGGATATCAGGCTTATAGCAGATTCGGGGCAGTGATTAAGCAAAAAGGTGAGTTGGTCGGAAAATTCTTGTTTTTGCGAGAGATATGGCGATAATATGTTCGTGTTTCGTATGTCGTATTTCGTATATCGCAAGTGCGCTGGTTGATGCCGAGGGGGGGGCGGCGGAGTTTAGAAATGCCCCCTCCCTGACGGTCGGGGCTTGGAAATGCGGTGAGGGCCTGGAAAGAGTTTTGTGAAAGAGGAGATAAGGCATATTATAGATTCGGGGCAGAGGCGGGTTTTGCTGGCGAGATTCAGGGTCGGCGGCAATGCGCGGTTTCTCTCGCATAGTGATACGATGAGGGTATTTACGCGGGCGCTGGTTCGGGCGTGCGTGGAAATTGAGTATAGCCAGGGGTTTAACCCGCGGGCGAAGGTGTCTTTGCCGGTTCCGAGGAGCGTGGGCGTGGAATCGGATGATGAGCTTTTGTGCGTAAAGGTGCGGGTTGACGATCCGGATGCGGCGGCTGCGGCTGAAGATTTGAGGGCGAAATTAGGCGGTGAGCTGCCGGAAGGGATCGAATTGATCTCGGTGGCCTTGTCGCAGGGCGGGGCGGCTATTCGGGGCCGGGGAGCTGAATATGTGCTGGAATTGGGACCTGGTATTGACACGGCGGAGATTAAGAGAAGAATAGAAGAAATCCTGGGCGCAAAAAACCTTGAAATTCGAAGGCGGACGGATGCCGAGGGCTCGACGCGAATTGTCGATGTGAGAGGTTTTATCGAATCGATCGAGGTTTCGGGCCGGGAAATAAAGGTTCGGTGCCAGATTACGCCGACGGGTACGATAAGGCCCGAAGAGATATTGGCACTGCTCGGAATTGAGGCCGAGATGTTAGCAAAACCTCTCAGGCGGTCCAAGATTGAATGGGAATAGAAAATAGTGAATAATGAATAGTGAATAATGTTGAGATTGCCGCAGGCTGATAAACGACATCGGGACTCACAGTGACGGTAATCAGATGGTGGGGTAAAGACCCCACCCTACGAAGATCTAGTTGATTAGGAATAGAAAATGGCAAGAGAGATGCTGGTAAATGTGGCGGAGCGTGAGGAATGCCGGATAGCGGTGGTGGAAGACAGTGTTCTGGAGGAGCTTTATATAGAGAGGACGAGTCTTCACAGCCACGTTGGCAATATCTACAAGGGTAAGGTGGTGAATGTCGAGTCTGGTATTCAGGCGGCGTTTATCGATTTCGGTGAGGGTAAGAACGGGTTTCTTCATATAAGTGACGTTCATCCGCGATATTTTTCGTCGACCGGGCGAGATCAGACAGAAAATATCGGGCGGCGGAAGGCCCTGAAGGAGCGGCTTCCTATTCAGAAGTGTCTGCACAGGGGCGATGAGGTTATCGTACAGGTGACCAAGGAGGGTGTTAATACGAAAGGGCCGACGCTGAGTACGTACCTGGCACTGCCGGGGAAGTTTCTGGTAATGATGCCGTGGATGCGGAAACAGGGAGTTTCGCACAAGATCGAGGATGAGGCTGAACGCGAAAGGCTGCGGCAGATTCTCGAAGAGAGTAGTCCGCCAAAGGGGCTTGGGTTTATTATTCGAACCGCGGGGGAGGGTTCGTCGAAAAAGGATGTCCAAAACGACCTGAAATACCTGATGCGATTGTGGACTGTAGTGGAAAAGCGAATCAAGAGCGAAAAGGCGCCAAGCGAACTTTACCAGGAATCGAACCTTGTTATCCGGACGCTGCGGGATGTTTTCAACAGTAAGATAAAAAATGTGGTTTGTGACTCGGAGATGACGGTTCGCAAGATCAAGGATTTTCTTTCGATCGCAATGCCGCGTTTGAAGCGCAGGGTCGTTTATTATGACGGCAAAGTGCCGCTGTTTCACAAGTACCGGATCGAGGAGGAGATATCGAAAGTTCAGTCGCATACGGTCGAGCTCAAGGCCGGCGGCTCGATAGTAATAGAACAGACCGAGGCACTGGTGGCGATCGATGTGAACAGCGGCAAATATCGCAGGCAGCAAAGCGCCGAACAGACGGCGTTCAAGATCAATATGGAGGCGGCTGGAGAAATCGCCAGGCAATTGAGACTGCGTGACCTCGGGGGGCTTATAATCTGTGACTTTATCGATATGCGCAGCGTAAAGCACCGCAGGGAGGTCGAGAAGGCGTTCCGTGCGGCGGTTCGGGCGGATCGTGCTCGTACGAAGATATTGAGGATAAGCCGATTCGGTGTTGTGGAAATGACGCGGCAGCGGATGCGGCCGTCGCTGCAGTCGAGCACGTTTCTGGCGTGTCCGAACTGCGGGGGTACGGGTTTTGTGAAGAGTCACGAATCGCTGGCTATCGAGGTTATCAGGATGCTGAACTACTCGGCTTCGCACGAGCAGGTGACTCGTATCGAATTGTTTGTCTCGCCGGAAGTGGCAGATTATCTTCAAAATGACAAGAGGGCTACCATAACCAATATCGAGCAGCTTAACCGTAAGTTCGTAAGCATCCACGCGTCGGCAAATTATACAGGGGAAAAATATAACCTTGTCTGCTATAATGAGCGTGGAAGCGTGATAAAGATATGATACTAAGTCAAACTGACCGATTGTCAGTTTGAAATATTAAAAATCTCCCGTAAGGGATGGCCGAGCCAAAAGATCTCCCGTAAGGGATGGCTGAGCCAAAAAATCAAAATTGCGGAATCCCGAAACGACATCGGGATGGCTTTTTTAATGTTTTTATTCCGTAAAACATGTTGTTAAATAAGAAGTTACATTAATTACTGGTCATAATTCGGTCAGTTTGAAATATTAAGTTTTGTTACAGGCTCTAAGGAAAATTTCGGCGGCTAATTGAGGAGTC
>CAYNKU010000243.1:0-4093 GCA_964397865.1 uncultured Pirellulales bacterium
GTATAGTGGGGGTGGGTAATGTCGGCAGCAAGGCGGAGGCGAAGGCGCGGGGATTGGGGATGGAGGTTGTGCTTAACGATCCGCCTTTGTTGAGGCAGACGGGAAACGGGAAGTATCGGCCGATAGAAGAGATATTTGACTGCGATATCGTGACGCTTCATACGCCTTTGACGTACGAGGGGGTTGACAAGACTTTTCATTTGGCGGACGAGGAATTTTTCCGGTCACTGAAAAAGGGGTGTATTTTTATTAATACTTCCCGCGGTGCGGTTGTCGATACGGCGGCGCTGAGGTCGGCGATAGAGTGCGGCAAACTAAAAGGTGCGATTCTGGACGTGTGGGAGGATGAGCCTGATATCGATACGGGGCTTCTGGAGTTGGTTGATATCGGAACGTCTCATATAGCGGGCTATGCGTATGACGGCAAGGTTGCGGGGATGATGATGATCTACCGGGCGGTGTGTGAGTATTTCGGGCGGGAGGCGAAGTTCGACGCGGGCAGTTTTCTGCCGGCGGCGGAGGTGGCGGAACTGACGATCAAACCAAAGGCGGCGGCGGAGCGCGTGGTGCAGGCGGCGGTGGAGAAGATTTATGATATTGCCGACGATGACGCTCGGCTGCGGGGGATATTGAAAGAGGCCAAAGAGGATCGCGGGAAATTCTTCAGTTCCTTGAGGAAGAACTATCCGGTTCGCAGGGAGTTCGGCAATACGCGGATTATCCTGGAAGGCGGCGATGAGGCGATCGCGGGGAAACTGGCGGCGACAGGGTTTAAGCTGTGATGGTGAAAGGTGAAAAAATAGTCGAGTTTGCGGGTCGAAAAGTGGATTTTTCGGCGGGCTGTGTGGTGATGGGTGTTATTAACGTTACGCCCGATTCATTCAGTGACGGGGGGGAGTTTTTCGAAAAGAATCGCGCCGTCGCGCGGGGTCTGGAGATGGCGGGGCAGGGGGCTGCGATAATAGATATCGGCGCAGAATCCACGCGGCCGGGGGCGGAGAGTGTTTCGGCGGCCGAGCAGATAAAAAGAGTGATTGCTGTAATTGAGGCGCTTTGTGAGAAGACGGACGCGGCGGTCAGTATCGATACGCGAGATGTCGAAGTTGCGCGGGCGGCGATAGAGGCCGGCGCGGTGATAGTGAACGATATCAGCGGTATGCGCGATGAGGCGATCGGGACACTGGCGGCGGAGAAAGGGGCGGGGCTTGTCTTAATGCACATGCAGGGGCAGCCCGCGACGATGCAGATCGAGCCGAAATATGAAGACGTGGTCGGAGAGGTGCTGGAATTTCTAGTTTCGCGGGCGAAGCGGGCGGAGGAGCTCGGCGCAACAAAGGAGAGAATTTTTATCGATCCGGGGATCGGGTTCGGTAAGACGGTAGAGCATAATCTTTTGCTCTTGAAGAATATCGAGGCATTTGCAGATACGTCTTATCGTGTTTTGGTTGGTGCGAGCAGGAAAAGTTTTTTGGGAAAAATCACGGGTAAAGCGAAGCCTTATGAGCGGATATTCGGTACGGCGGCGACGGTGGCGCTCTGCGCGGCGGCGGGTGTTTCGGTGGTGCGAGTGCACGATGCTAAAGAGATGGCGGATGTTGTGAAAGTCGCCAACGCGATTCGCGGAGCGGGATGATTAGCCTCAGGTGAGGGCGATTTTCATTGCCTGGTCGGCGTTTTTGACGAAGGCGAATTTGATCAATTTTTTGGCTTCGGGGGGAACTTCGATCATATCTTTTCTGTTGCGAGCGGGCAGGATGACGGTTTTTATGCCGGCCTGTTTTGCGGCGAGGATCTTTTCCTTGAGGCCTCCTATCGGCAGGACGAGGCCGCGGAGTGTGATTTCGCCTGTCATAGCGACGTCGGGACGGACGGTTTTTTTCAGCAGCAGTGAGACAAGTGACATGCACATCGCGACGCCTGCGCTCGGGCCGTCTTTGGGGACGGCGCCTGCGGGGACGTGGATGTGGTAATCGAATTTGGTGAATCGGTCGGATTCGATTCCGAGTTTTTCGGCGTTTGATTTGACGACGGAGAATGCGGCTTGTGCGCTTTCCTTCATTACCTCGCCGATATGGCCTGTTAGCTGGAGGTTTCCTTTTCCGGGCATGCAGGCCGACTCGATAAAGAGCAGTTCGCCTCCGACGGGCGTGAAGGCCAGGGCGGTCGCGACGCCGGGGATTCCGGTGCGAAGGGCGAGTTCGGATTCGAATTTTGCCGGGCCGAGGATTTTTGCGAGGTTGTTTTTGGCGATGGCGGTGCGGCGTTTTTTGTTTTTGGCGATATCGGTCGCGATCGCGCGGCAGATGGCGGCGATGTTTCTTTCGAGGTTTCTGACGCCCGCTTCGCGGGTGTAGCTTCGGATTATGGTGAGGATGGTTTCGTCTTTGATGGTGAGCTGGGTTTTTTTGAGGCCGTGTTCGGCGAGCTGGCGCGGGACGAGATATTTTCTGGCGATGTTGAGTTTTTCGATCTCGGTGTAGCCGGGCAGTTCGATGACTTCCATTCTGTCGCGCAGCGCCGGCGGGACGGGTTCGGTGATGTTGGCGGTTCCTATGAACATTACGCGCGAGAGGTTGAACGGTTCGTCGAGGTAGTGGTCGGTGAAACTGAAGTTCTGTTCGGGGTCGAGGACTTCCAATAATGCACTGGCGGGGTCGCCTCGGAAGTCGGCTCCGATTTTGTCGAGTTCGTCGAGCATGAAGACGGGGTTTTTGCTCCGGCACTTGCGCAGCTCCTGTAGGATTCTTCCGGGCAGTGCGCCGATGTATGTTCTTCGGTGGCCCCGGATGTCTGCTTCGTCCCTGATGCCGCCGAGGGAAATTCGGACGAATTTTCTTTGCATTGCCCGCGCGATGGATTTTCCGAGCGAGGTTTTGCCGACGCCGGGTGGGCCGACGAAACAGAGTATGGGGCTTTTGCCGGCGGGGTTTAATTTTCTGACGGCGAGGAATTCGAGAATTCGTTTTTTGACCTTGGTGAGGTCGTAGTGGTCCTGGTTAAGGATCCGCTGGGCCTTGTTGATGTCGAGTGCGTCGGTGGTTTCGATGGACCAGGGCAGTTCGCAGACCCAGTCGAGGTATGTTCTTATGACGCTGTATTCGGGTGATGCGGGGGGGATTTTGCTTAGCCTGTCGAGCTCGCGCATCGCTTCTTTTTCGATCTTTTGGGGCATTTTCGCTTTTTTGATGTTTTCGGCGAGTTGTTTTAGCTCTTCTGTTTTTCTGTCCGCCATTCCGAGTTCGGACTGTATGGCTTTTAGCTGCTCCTGTAGGAAGTATTCGCGCTGGTTTTTGTCTACGGATTCTCTTACGCGGCCCTGGATTTTGTGGCTCAGTTCCAAAACTTCGAGCTGATTTGCCAGCAGCAGTGAAACTTTTTCGAGTCTTCTTTCGGCGTCGAGTTCTTCGAGAAGCTCCTGTTTTTTGGGGATATCTACTCCGATATTTGCGGCGAGGAAGTCGGCGAGGGCGGAGGGGTTTTCGATATTTTCGAGCAGTACGGCGGCTTCTTCAGGGACGCTCGGGCTAAGGGTGATAACTCGGTTTGCGGCCTGGCGGACGTTGACCATCAGTGCCTGGAGTTTTTTTGTGATCTTTGTTTCAATCTTAAGCAATTCCACGCGGGCTTTCAGGTATGGTTTTCTGGCGACGGGTTTTAGTATTCGAAATCGCGCCAGGCCGTGGACGACGACGTGCAGTGAGCCCTGGGGCATTTTTATTACTTTGAGTATCGAGGCGGCGGTTCCGACGGTGTAGAGGTCTTTGAAGCCGGGCCTTTCGGTTTGGGGGTTTTTCTGAGTTACCAGGCCTATTATGGTTTCGGTGGCTTCGATATCTTCAAGCAGGCGTTTGCTTCGGTTTCGGCCGATGGCGAGCGGTGTGATGGTGCCGGGGAATGTGACGGCGTTTCTGATCGGCAGGATGCCTATGACGTCGGGCAGATGCAGGCCGTGATTGTTGAGTATGTGCTCTTTTTCGTCTTCGAGGAGCTCCTCGATGCTCGGGTCGACTTCGGGGGCGGCTTCGATGAGCCAGCTTTTGTCGGCGAAAAACAAATCTTTCAAACTGTGTCCCATGTAAATTCAGCCTTAAAT
>CAYNKU010000244.1:0-4004 GCA_964397865.1 uncultured Pirellulales bacterium
GTACCGGACCCATTTGCGCTCCTTTGTGCTGACAGCTAAAGTTTTAGCCTTTCATTATTACCGGTTTTCAAGTCGCCTGCAATAAAAATTTTTGCAAAGTTTTTGCCTGCGGCGGAGCTGCCTGCCGATGCGGGCGCCGGTGGTCACAAATACAGGCAATATCGGCGTGATAAATCTTGGTTTAGGCGGCGATTGGAGGTATAATCGCTTTATTATGAAAGAGTTTCTACAGGAGCTTATCAGGGCAGAGACGACGGCGGAGGCTGGTGAAGCCGCGGCGGCGGAGATTATTGCCCAGCGATTTGATGAGGCTGGTATAGTTTCATCTATCAACCGATGGGGCGAAAACCGGGCTAATATTGTCGCTCGTATTGAATCCGGCAGGCGGAAGCCCGCCATTATTTTCGCGTGTCATCTCGATGTGGTGCCGGCGGGACACAGTAAGTGGCGTTATCCGCCTTTTTCGGCGACCGAAGAGGCGGGCAGGATTTACGGGCGGGGTTCGGCTGATATGAAGGCAGGCATCGCGGCGATCGTTACCGCGATAACGCAGCTCGCGGAGGGCGGTATCGAACCTGGAGGCGATATTATTTTTGCGGCGACGGCGGGTGAGGAGACCGATAGCTGCGGGGCGGTGAGATTTGTCGATGATTATGCCGGGCGGCTTGGTGATCTGGCGGGTATCGTTATCCCGGAGCCGACCGATTTTGAAATTGTTACCGCCCATCGGGGGATATTCTGGCTGGAAGTTTCCACCGCCGGCATGACCGCTCACGGTTCGATGCCGCAACTGGGGGTAAACGCGATCAGTTCCATGAAGCGGGTTCTGGATGAGCTGATGGATTATAAGATCGATTGCGATGAGCACGAACTGCTGGGGCCGGCGTCGATGTCGATAAATACGATCGCCGGGGGCAAAGCGGTCAACGTTGTGCCGGATCATTGTTCGGTCGGGATCGATATAAGGACTCTGCCGGGTCAGAACTACCGGCAGATCATCGACGATATCAGGGGGATATTCGCGGAGTTGAAACAAAAATATCCCGATTTCGAAGCTGAGGTTTCCATCCTGCGTGAATTGCCGGCACTGGAAACCGATACCGAATGCGATTTTGTCAGGGGGGTTTGCTCTGTCTGCGGTATCGACAAGACCTGGGCGGTCGGCTTTACTACCGACGGCTCGTGCTTTGCGCGGCTGGATGCGCCGGTAGTGATTTTCGGGCCGGGAAAACCCGATCTTTGTCACAAACCGGATGAATATGTCGAGCTGGCGGATGTGGAAAAGGCTGTCGATTATTATAAAAAGATCATTTTGAAATTTTTGGGTTGATTTTTAAGTTGCCCGCATCTGCTGATAAGCTTTTGAGGGCGAAATCGGCCTTATAACCGCGGCTGTAAGAATTTCCTCGAAAATAAACTAACATCCGGCGGGGCTGATGCGTCAATAGATGTGAGGACTTATTTGTGAACGGCAGTGAGAAAGTTGATATTGACAATGTTGAACGATTGGTCAAGGCTTGTCAGGCAGGGGATAGAGGTGCGTTCGATGTGCTTGTGCGGCTGTATCAACAACCGGCGATGAAAATAGCGGTACGGATGCTGGGGGACGCAAATAAGGCCTCAGAAGCGGTTCAGGGAGGATTTATAAAGGCTTATTTGCAGATTGACAAGTTAAGAGAGCCGAAGCGATTCGGGGTTTGGCTGATGCGGATTATTTCCAATACGGCGGTTAGTCAGCTCAGGGCAGCGAAACGCAGGGCGGTGAATATAAGAATCGCTGACGATTATAAGGACGATAAGGCTGCTTCGCCTGTTGATAAAGAAATTGCCAGGGAGTTGAAAGAGGCAATCGGTTCGGCAATGTCGCAACTATCGAAGAAGCAGGCTAAGGCGATAGCGCTATTCGGGCTTGAAGAATTGACGCACGAGGAGGTCGCGGGAATCATGGGCTGTTCGGTTGCGGCGGCGAGATGGCATGTTTTCAAGGCGAGGCAGAAGCTGAAGGTATTATTGAAAGAGTACCTGGAATGAAAGAAAGACGAGAAAAAATAGATTTGCTTATCGAGCGTAACACCGCGGAGCAGTTGGCGGGTGTGGACTGGGGCGGATTGAGCGCGGAGATATCGGCTGGGGTCGATAAGGCCGGGCGGGGGAAAGCTTCTGTGATCAGGTTTTCGGCGGCTTTGAAGGCGGCGGCGAGTGTGGCTGCGGCAGCGGCGGTTATATTTATCGCGGTAATGATAAGGCCGGAAAAAGAGGCGGGGGTGCATCTGGCTGACGGTAGGGCCGCGGCAGTTGAGTTTTTAGAAAGTAAAGACGCGGCTTCGGTTGAAATCAAGACGCCCCGGAGTGAAGCATCGGCAGTGGTCAGCTTTGGGCAGGATGTCAGGGCAATTGCCAAATGTGATATTAAAATAATCGACTCGAACGGTGATTTGAAAACGCAAACGAATCGGTCATCGTGGATAATTATAAGTATGCCCGAAGAGGTATACGCGGAAAACGGTTTCGCAAGTGATATGACAGATATAGTTTGTATGTTCTGATAAAATTTTTTGAGAAGGAGAAAAAAATGAGCAGGAATAGTTATAAGAAAATGATCGTTTTGGCGGCTGCTGTAGTTTTAATTTCGGCAGGTTTCGCCCGGGCTGATAAGCTTTCGCTGCAGGGAAAAATAAGTAAGGAGGTTCGGATCCAGTTAAGCGATGTTACGATCGCCGAGGCGCTGGAGAAGATCGGACAAAAAGCGGGGGTCAAAATCGTACTATCTGACGAAGCGGTATGGAAGCTGCCTTATGGCAAGGCTACAAGGATGGCAGTGGCGCTGCAGGGGCCTTTCGCGGAAAGCCTGGATGAGATGCTGGACACATTTTTTATGCGGTACGCGGTTGGCGAGGAGGAGATTACGATCTATCCCCGACAGGAACTCGAACATATCCTCGGCAGGCCCACAGCAAAACAACTGGAACTATTGAGGGACATATACACAGCACCAATCGGTGTTTACTATTTCGGCCAGGAGCAGAGAAGTATAAACGAGGCGATTGGCCGACCGATCCTGATCTCGCCGATGAGTGTGCTGGGACAGATTGATAATTTGTTTCGTCAACTTGTCGGTCAAGAGAGCATTACCACACGGCAACCACGAACAAGATCGTCTAGGGTGACTGTTAAAGAAAGACAGGCGCCGGAGCCAAATGAGGCGGAACCCATAGAACTGCCGACACCGGTTACACTCGCGCAGCTATTAAGGCAGGTAGAGGCTGACAGGGCAAGTGCTCAGGAGACGAGGTGGTATATTTCAGGAATGGATTTTCCCGGGCATACGCCGGAGATTTGCGTTGTGGATTTTTCAGAATTGCGGAGCTTGCAAAGAAAGCAAAAAATCGACGTTTCGTATGAAAATGAACGGGCTGATAAAATCCTTAGAGATCTGGCTAATCGGGGAAAGTATGAATTGTATATCAATCCGAATGTATCATTAGAGAAAAACATTATTTCAATGTCAATGGAAAACGTTACACCTGTAGAAGCGATAAAAAATATCTGCGATATGACCGGACTCATATACAGTTACGATAATTATTATATAAAAATTGAAGGTTTTCGGAAGAAAGATTCTGAACAGGTAAAATCTACACCATCAAGACGTAAAGAAAGCGGTGATTATATTGGTAAAATAAGTGTTCCGATGGATGGGGGCAAGTATTTTGTCGAGTTTATGCTGCGAGAGAGCGATTTGACCGATGAGCTTAGAAAGCTGCGCGCTGAAAAGATGACGGAGGTTTTAGGGGAGGCGCCAAAGCAGACAGCGAAGCCGGAGAAATAAAAATTAAAATGGATACGTTCAGTTAACTGTGTAAATGGTCTTGACGTCCATTAGCGTTTCACGTCTTTTTATTCATTTTCAGCACTGCGTGAGGGGGGTATTATGGTTTCTTGATTTTTTTCAATTAAAGGTTTATATTAATAGTCGTCCCCAAACCTCATAGACTTGTGTTGTT
>CAYNKU010000245.1:0-3997 GCA_964397865.1 uncultured Pirellulales bacterium
CCTGGTCCAACCCTCTCTTTACCTTATATCCTGAAATCGGCCCCAGCCATATGAAAAAACCCGATTAGTCATACACTATCCATATTGGGCTTCTTCAATGGTCACAAGATACTTTTATGTTTAATGTTTCTTATGTTGACATAAGTCCGCATGTTGGACTACAATCCCCCCAAGGGGAGATATTGGAAATGAGTAAGACATTTAATATCTTCATCAGCCACTCTTGGGCATATTCTGATTATTATGACCGCATAAAGAGATTATTAGATAACCGCCCTTATTTTTCCTATATTAATTATTCAATACCAAAAGATGACCCTGTACATTGCGGTTTAGACCGGGAACTCAATGCCGCTATATATAACAGGATGCGACTTTGCCATGTAGTATTAATCTTAGCGGGCGTTTACGCAACCTACAGGAAATGGATCAGGAAAGAAATCAGAATCGCAAAGAATGAGTTTGCACAAGCCAAGCCTATTATAGCAATAAAACCTTGGGCTAATGCTAAAGTTTCCTCTGTTGCTTACGAGAGTGCTGATGTGCTAGTAAATTGGAACACGGAACCTATCATTAGTGCCATAAGGACATATGGTCTATAAACAAAGATGCGATTACTTAAAATAGTATAAATCTAATTTGGTGGATAATGCGCGGTAACACCCAATCGGTTACAGAACGACAATATAAATGGGATGCGTTTATTTGTCATGCATCAGAGGATAAGGATGAGTTTGTTCGTAATCTTGCATTAGCACTAAAAGAGAGAATTAATGTTTGGTATGACGAATTCATTTTGACAGTGGGCGATAGCCTATTTACTGAATTAGATCGGGGACTAAAAGAGTCGAAATATGGGATAGTTATAGTTAGCCCCAATTTATTGAAATATTGGACTGGTAATGAACTTGATGGCCTGTTTGCTAAAGAAACAGGCGGGCAAAAAGTCATTCTACCCGTTTGGCTGGGTATTACTCAAGAAGAAGTAGTTAAAATTTCACCTATCTTAGCAGGTCGAGTCGCCGCAAAGGCTTCTGATGGTATCGACAAGGTTGTAAAGGATTTACTTAGTGAGATTAAGCCGGAATTATTTCCGCGAGCAATCGATACTAAAGAAATAGTCAGAAAGACATCAATTCCTTTTGGCGGTAATTATTGCAAACTCCCATGTTATTTCCCGTCTGTATCATCAGTAAAAACGCGGCTCAAGCCAGTTCAATATATCGAATTACTTTTGAGACTAAGCCATCCTCTTTTCTTGGTCTCCGCATATGATATTAATAAATCGGGACTAAGAGACCGGAAACGAATTAAAAAGCTTCTGAATATAGCAAAAAAAGATGGCTGCGCTTTAATCGCAGATAGTGGTAATTATGAAAGTTATTGGAAAGAAGATAAAGATTGGAAAATTAAAGACTACCAAAATTTTTTAAAGGATGAGTATCCTTTTCAATACACGTTTAGCTACGATAAAAGAGACCAGAATGTAGGAACAAAGGCAGCGTACCTAATAGTAAACGAAGTAGAAACCAGGGTTAAAACAGAGCAAAAGTATTCCAAGTGCTCGATTATTCCTATTGTACACTCTCCACTCCCTACTCTTGTCCCTGTTGTAAAAGACGTGGTTTCACGATTGAATCCAATTATGGTGGCCGTACCTGAACGTGAATTAGGATCGGGGATTATTGAGAAAGTCCGAACATTGAAAGCAATTAGAACGGAGCTTAATCGTACTAGACAATACTATCCTATTCATTTACTCGGGACAGGTAATCCACTATCGATGCTCATTTATTCTAAATATGGGGCTGATAGCTTTGATGGATTGGAATGGTGTCAGACGACGGTGAATCATGAAACCGGGCTCCTTTACCATTTTCAGCAGCGCGAGTTTTTTAAGGATAATTGCCTTTATTGTCAAGATCAAGATCCCCCGCTACCGTATGACCTAGCTACTTTTGGTCATAATATATACTTTTATAGGAACTGGATGAAAAATATTCAAGATTCAATTGCTACTGAACATTTAAATGATATGCTCATTAAATATATCCCATCCGAACTTATAGAAGCACTGGAGGAAATACACGAGGATTAAATTGATAACAAACTCTTCATTATCAGAATCTCTGGAGTATGCAGTTCAGAAAACAGTAAATAAACTTGAAGAAACTGTTTATAATAGAGCTTGGGAAACATATCACGAAAATGAACTTTTCCGTGAGATAATTTCCAGTATCTTAGGTAGCCAAGTGCAGTTTGAAACTGCAAGTTATTATACACAGCAACTTTACGAAAAAGGATTAACAAACATTGATTGGATTAATAATAATCCAAATGATTTTGAGGATGAAGTGTACAACAATTTATCCAGTCCGCCTTACAGTCAACGTAATGTACGGAAAAAAATATACCGGTATCGATATCCTAAATTGAGAGCGAATCATATTAGAAGGACTGCGGAATCAGTATATGGCAAAGGAGACACTTTTAAAGGCATATTGAGTCAATGTTATGATGCTAGAGTTGCTCGAAAAAAAATTATGGAAAGAACCGTTGGGATTGGACCAAAACAGGCTTCGCTTTTCCTGCGGAATATAGGTTTTTCAGGTGACTTGGCAATACTAGATACACATGTTCTCAGATATATGTTCATATTGAAACTCACTTCGCAAAGTATCCGAAATGTGCCACGGATAAATGATTATGAAATGGTTGAACGCAAACTCATATATTATGCATTTCAGATGAACCATAAACTAGCCATTCTTGATATGGCAATTTGGATTGTTATGCGTGTATACACGACGGAGTTTTCACGATGGGAATAGTAATTTTGGTTTCGGGTGGATTGGATTCTACTCTGCTGGCAGTGCTAACTAAAGAAGAAGGTGTTAAACAACTACCACTTTTTGTTAATTACGGACAAATCTGTAAAGATCAAGAATTGGCGGCTTGCATAGAAGTTCATAGAAAATATGGGCTCCCAGTGCCTGCTGTAATGGACCTGAACGGGTATGGTAAACTAGTGCCTTCAGGTCTCACAAACGCAACTTTGCGGGTAAATGAAGATGCTTTTTTACCGGGCCGAAATCTCCTTTTCCTTCTAGCTGGTAGCGCTTATGCTTATCGACAAAATATTACACGAGTTGCCATAGGACTGCTTTCCGAAAAAAATAGTATTTTCCCCGATCAAACTAAAAAGTTTATTGAAATGGCTCAGCAGTTTATTAGCTATATTATGGATAGAGAGATAGTTATTGTTGCACCCCTCATGGGATACACAAAAAGGGATGTAATTGAACTTGCCAAGAGAAAAGGAATTTCCGGAACATACTCCTGCCATGCCGGCACTGCCGAGCCTTGCGGACAGTGTGTATCCTGCCTAGAAAGAATTAACGCAAGCCGATAAGGAGGTGATTGCTATGGGCGGTAGCGGAGGAGGATGGACTTTTCGTCCCGAGCAACTAGATAACTTAGAACGACTGGCACGGGAGACCTTACGGGAAAGTGCTGGGCCTGTACGGAGAAATGTATTTATTAGTTTTGATTCTAATGATCTAGCTTTAGTAAATCTACTTCGAGGACAGGCAAAGAATGACAATATACCCCTAGAGTTTAATGACTTTTCATTGAAAGAACCTTTTGACAGCGAAAGAGCCGAATATATAAGAAGGGGTATCCGCGAGCGTATTAGGCAAGCGTCGGTAACAATTGTCTATCTAACTGATAATTCAGCAAAAAGCCATTGGGTTGATTGGGAAATCAATGAAAGTGTAAAACTTGGGAAGGCAGTAATTGCAGTCTACCAGAGAGATAAAACACCAAAGAAAATTCCTCCGGCATTAGAGAAGATAAATGTGAAACCGATACAATGGAGTGCCAAGGGGATAATGGATGCGATAGAAAAGGCCTGTAAAAACAGGTAGTAGGAAAAAACCATAGCTAATACAAGAGTTACATTCAATTGAGGGAACACTGAATATGGTAGTAAGAG
>CAYNKU010000246.1:0-3937 GCA_964397865.1 uncultured Pirellulales bacterium
CCCTAACGGTCGGGGCTTGGAAAAACGGTCGGGGCTTGAAAAAACCGTCGGGGTCCGGAAAATTTGAATTTTTAGAGATATCCTTTATCAACAGAAGTTACTTTTCGAAGAAGGGGAAGAGCTTTTTGAGTTCTTCGGGGGATGGCTTTCGGCCGTATTCGCAGAGTTCGAATGCCTCGGCGTTGCGGACTTTTTCGCCTTTTTCCTTTCCGTAAAATTCGATGAGTTTTTCGCGGTATTTATTGGCAACGGCTCTGGAACGAGCGGCAAAACTCTCAGCGACTTTCCGGCGGCGAGCTTCGCGTTCGGGGCCGGCTTTGGGGACGGGGACCACGCCCTCGAATGACCGCAGGGCCCAGAGGCTTTCGATCTGGGATTCGAGTTGCCAAAGCGCTTCGATCTTTTGCTCGAAGACATCGTCGATCGAGACTACGATATCCGGTTCGAAGGGACAGGGTTTTTGGAAATTGTCAGACATGTACATAAAAACGGGATTTTGGGGCAGATGCGGGACATCGGGGCAGAGCGATGGTACGATGACCATAAACGCGGCGTCCTGGACGAGTACGCCTGTATAGCGATGGTCGGGGTGGTAGTCGTTCGTGCGGTGGGCGAGGACGAGGTCGGCTTTCCACTGGCGGATGAGCCTGACGATTTTTTTGCGGTTCTCTAAGGTCGGCATCAATTCGCCGTCGTGGATATCGAGGACTTCGGTTTCGATACCGAGGATTTCGGCGGCTTTTTTGACCTCGGCGGTTCTTCTTTTTGCCAGTTCTCCGCCTGCCATTTTGGCGTGGCCTATGTCGCCGTTGGTTGTCGAGACGAATTTTACGTGATGGCCCTGGGCGACCCACATTGCGGCACAGCCGCCGGCTTTGATCTCGCAGTCATCGGGATGGCCGCCGAAGGCTATGATACGCAGTTTGCCGTCGTCGGCGGGTTTTGGGGATTCCGCGGCCGGAGCGAGTGCGGCTGAAAAAATCGTAATCAGTACGATAATAGTTGCGAGGACAGGATAGGCGCTCTTTGAGTTCATTTTTTTCTCCCATTAAGTGGATATTAATTTTTTTACCGCCCTGCCGACATCAACGAGACGAGGTGGGCGAGGGATGAATTATAAGGTGCGGCGAGAAATTTTACAAGCGGAGAAGTCAAAATCTTGGTCTTGAACAGAAGGGAAAATTATGTTAATAAATGTCTCGATATGAAAACCGGCTTGAAGATACTGCTGTTTTCGGCTTTTTTGTGTGCGGATATCACGGCTTCGGCGGGGGCGGGGCTTGCCGAGCGGATCGACGCTATCATAAATCAATCCTCGCAGAAAAAAGTCCGCTACTCGGTCAGTATTGTCGATGCCGAGACCGGTAAAGCCGTCTATACCCACAACGCACGGGACGCGATGATACCGGCATCGAATATGAAGGTGGTGACCACGGCGGCGGCGCTGAGATATCTCGGAGCGGATTATAGATACAGTACGAAAATCGCCCTTTCCGGCGATACGCTGGTGGTGATCGGGGGCGGCAATCCGCTGTTAGGGGATAAAGCTGTCGATGAGAAATACGGGCGGGCGACCGGCTGGATATTCGGCGATATAATCGCGAAGTTAAAACAAGCCGGCGTCAAAAGCATAAACGATATCGTCGTGGACAGTACCATATTCGATGACGAGCGGGTTCATCCCAACTGGCCGGTGGAACAGCTTAACCGCTGGTACGCCTGCGAAGTGAGCGGTTTGAACTATAACGGCAACTGCGTATATGTCACAACCAGAAATATCGGCGGCAGGATAACTATCCAGCTCGATCCGCAGACGAGTTTTGTCACGGTAGATAATAAAGTCAAGGCGATAAAATCGGGCAGCAGCGCCGTCGGCTCATACAGGAAGACCAAACCCAACAAGATTATCGTCTTCGGTAAATGCAAAACGCAGGATGGGCCGTTCGATGTGGCTATCGAAAGGCCTCCCGCTTTCTTTGGCTTTCTGCTCGCGGAGAATCTCGCGGCGGCGGGTATAAGTACGCGGGGTAAACTGATCGAAAAAGCGTTTCCGGTGGGCGGTGATTTCAGACTTATAGCCGAATATTCGACACCGATAAGTGAGTGCCTTGCACGCTGCAATAAGAACAGCTTCGGCCTGGCGGCTGAGGCCCTTCTGAAAACTATTGCCGCCCGTAATAACTCGACCGGCAAAAACGGCAGTTGGGCCGGAGGCCGTGCGGCAATTTCAAATTATATGTTTGGGCTCGGAGTCGAGAAAAATGAGTTCTATATCGACGACGGCAGCGGGCTGAGCAGGCAAAACAGGCTGAGCGCAAATGCTCTCACAACAATCCTGCTCGATGTTTATAAAAGTGCGAATTGGCAGCTTTATAAGGATTCGCTTGCCGAGGGCGGTGGGGACGGAACTATCAGCAGATATTTCAATGACGAAAAATACCGGGGGCGGGTGTTCGGCAAGACCGGGTATATATCCGGCGTGAGGAGCTTTTCGGGCATCTGCACTACCGATAGCGGCGATTATCTGTTCTCTATAATTACCAATAACAACTGGCAAAGCCGAAAGACCATAAACGATATCACAAAAGCTGTCATCGACGCCAATTGACCGGCCGGCATTTGGAGTAACGTAATATTGAAATGTTGCGAAATATCCGCCGGATAGTAAAATATAGCTGATGAGAAGAGGCAGAGAAAAACTCAAAAAGAAAAAGCTTACCCCAGTCTCACGCCGGTCGATTCCGTCGAGCCTGCCGGCAAATTCAAAAACTCGCTCGAAGATGTTTTTTACGGGTGCCGCGATTTTCGTTACGACTTTCATTGTCTTTTCGGGCACTTTGCAGAACGATTTTATTAATTTCGACGATAATGAATACATTACCGAAAATAATAATGTGCGGCAGGGTCTGACTGTTGAGTCTTTCCGCTGGGCCTTTTCCACCAGCAGCGCGAGCAACTGGCATCCGTTAACGTGGCTTTCCCACATGGCTGACTGTGAACTTTTCGGCCTCAACCCTGCCGGCCATCATTTTACCAATATTTTCCTGCACGCGGTAAACGCCGTACTGCTGTTTCTGGTATTTCGGTTTATGACCGGTGACTTCTGGCGAAGCGCTTTTATAGCCGCTTTTTTCGCACTTCATCCTCTGCGTGTAGAGTCCGTGGCGTGGGCGTCGGAGCGAAAAGATGTTTTGAGCATGTTCTTCTGGCTGCTGACAATGATTTTTTACGTCCGCTTCGCAAGGCAAAAACGCCTCAGGTGGTATTTGGCCGCTCTTATCGCCTTTGCAGCGGGGTTGATGGCAAAACCGATGCTGGTGACACTGCCTTTTGTTTTGCTGCTGCTGGACTACTGGCCCCTCAATCGACTCGACTCACAAAAGCCTTTAAGGCTGCAAATGAAAACCGTTTTGCGCCTCGTAAAAGAAAAGATACCTTTGTTTATCCTTGCCGGCGTTTCCTGTGTTGTTACTGTTTACGCGCAGCAAAGCGGAGACGCCGTAAAAGACCTTACCATGCTGCCGCTGAAATTTCGACTCGGTAACACGGCGATATCTTATACCACTTACATCGGGAAAATGATCTGGCCGGCGAAGCTGGCGGTCTTTTATCCTCATCCCGGAAACACCATATCCTGGCCCGCTGTCGCGGCAGCGAGTGTTATTTTGCTGATTATTTTCGCGGTTATTTTTTTGCAGGCTCGCAAACGTCCATGGCTGGCAACGGGCTGGCTGTGGTATTTCGGAACGCTCGTACCTGTAATCGGCATCGTCCAGGTCGGAATCCAGAAAGCCGCTGACCGTTATACATACGTACCGCTCATAGGCATCTCTGTAATAATCACATGGCTGGTGCCGGGGAAAATCAGTCACCGGCGGCGTGGGCGATTTGCCCTTTTTGCCGGAGCCTATGCCGTGCTGATAGCTTTGTCGATTTG
>CAYNKU010000247.1:0-3933 GCA_964397865.1 uncultured Pirellulales bacterium
CGTGTATAAGTTAGATGAGCAAGTAGAGATGTTGTATAGGGTGACTAATCTGACACCGAATTCGGTCGATATAGGGAATATTTTGAACTGCGAGAATGCCTGGACTCATTTTGCTATCACAGACGATAGTGACACAGACATTTGGCAGTTTTTCCGTATCAATCCCCCATGTGGCTTCATAACGTTTAGCCTGGCCCCATATGAATCGAAAGAATGTCAAATGGTTTGGGATATGACAAATGATAATGGAACATTGGAGCCGGTTGACGACTTTCTTGTAGGTTCTGGGTTATACAATATAACGGGAGAACTAGAGCTTGATGGTGGTTACCAAAGAGTTCCTGTATCAGTAACCATAGAAATAATCCCCTTCGTTTACGTTGACGCAGATGCTACAGGGGCAAACGATGGTTCTTCTTGGGCTGATGCTTATACCAGTCTGCCCTATGCCTTGGATGTTGTCTTAAGTGGCTATGGGATCAGGGTGGCACAAGGGACCTACCGACCTAATGATGGGGTCATTACAATTGGTGATGAGCGAGAATTGACGTTTCAGCTAAAGAATAACGTGACTGTGAAGGGCGGCTACGCAGGCTACGGTGAAGCAGAACCCAATAACAGGGATATTGATGCATATGAAACCATCCTCAGCGGTGATTTGTTAGGAAATGATGTTGGTGGTCTGGATGACCCATCAAGAGATGATAACAGCTACCATGTTGTTACCGGCAATGGAACCGATGCAACGGCTGTACTCGATGGGTTTACTATCACCAGCGGCAATACGGGATACACACACGTGAGCGGTGGTGGGATGTATAACAATGAAGCCAGCCCAACAATAACCAATTGTACTTTTATTCACAACTCTGCCAGCGGAGCCGGTGGCGGAATGGCTAATCTGAATAACAGTTGTCCAACAGTGGCCAATTGTACTTTTTATGAAAATGAAGTACTTGATATCTTATTAAGTGGAGGTGGTGGCGGTGGAATATGCAATGATTCAAGCAACCCTGTAATAACAAACTGTCTTTTTGTTGCTAATATTTCCGCTGCTTCCGGTGGTGCAATAGCGAATTGGTGGAGCGCCAACCCAACAATAAGTAACTGCACTTTCAACAGAAACTCAGCGATAGATTCTGGTGGATTGTATAATTATTTTGATTGCAGCCCAATAGTGATGAATTGCATCTTTTGGGGTGATATTCCGGATGAAATATGCACAGACAGCGGCTATCCTGTAGTAACTTACAGCGATGTACAGGGTGGCTGGGCAGGCATGGGCAATATTGATGTTGATCCGTTGTTTGTTGATCCTTGTGATGGCGATTTCCATTTGAAGAGCGAGGGTTGGCGATGGTATGAAGAGCCCGTACATGAGTCACACTGGTGGTGTGACCATGTTACCAGTGCCTGTATTGATGCGGGTAATCCCGGTTCGCCATTGGGCGATGAGCTGTTGACCATACCGGATGACCCGAATCACGAGTGGGGCGAGAATCTTCGTATCAATATGGGTGCTTACGGCGGGACAGCCGAGGCGAGTATGCCGCCCTATGGCTGGGCGCTTTTAGGGGACCTGACTAATGATGGAACTGTTAGCTATGCAGATTTGGCGGGGCAGGTAGAAGACTGGTTGACAACCGCGAACGAGCAGCCGGGTGATCTGGATCGTAATGGGATAGTGAATATAGCCGACTATGCTCTACTGGCACAGGATTGGCTGCAGCTGACAGACTGGGCTAACCGGCCGCCAGAGGTCTATATTACAGAGCCGGAAGATGGATATGAGTTCAGTTGGCTCACAGAATCGGTATGGATCCGGGCCGATGCATCAGATACTGACGGTTCAGTAGTGAAGGTGGAATTCTTCGTCAATGAAAGCAAGATCGGTGAAGATAATGACGGCGGCGACGGTTGGGAGATAGTTACGAGTTTTGACGTCGGTACTTATATTCTGACGGCACGGGCAACGGACGATGAAGGAACAAGCACAACCTCGCCGCCAGTAACAATAACAGCCGTAGAATAACAATATTTATCGTTATTAAGATTAGGCAAAAAATGAATCGGAGCGGAACCGCGAACCAAATGTTCGCAGCTCTGCTGTAATAAGTGTGAAGGCTAAGTCAAGGATACGAGCGTGGTGCTCGTAGCCTTGGCTTATGCGCAGATAAGAGTGATGATGAAAAGAATGGCAAGGTTGAATATATGGCCGGCAAAGCTTTTGCTATTGCTGGTGATAGTGAATACAACTTTCGCCGGAGGAGTTATATATGTTGATGCGGTAAATGGTGATGATGCCAATAACGGTTTCAGTGAAGAAACGGCTTTTGCGACGATTCAAAAGGGCATTGATACGGCAACTGACGGCGATACTGTTATTGTTATGCCGGGGCTATACCTGGATCCGTTGAACGATGATTACATTATGTTTTCCGGCGAAAATATTACCCTTACCAGCATAGACCCGAACGACTGGGAGATAGTCGAGAGTACTGTTATAAGGGGTTTTGTGCAGTTTGCCGGGACAGAAGACGCAAATTGTGTGCTCATCGGTTTTAGTATTAAAGACCCCTATGATGGCGGAGTCTATGGTAATGGAACCGGGGCCGCGATTAGTCACTGTGTTATTAGCGGCAATAGCCCTGGTGGTATTGCAATAGTGGATTGCTACGGGACAATCAGCAACTGTTTGATAACGGATAATACCAATTGTGTAGGATGTGGTGGTCCGCTACTTCCTGCCATTTTTGAATGTAGCGGTTTGATTAAAAATTGCACTATCGCAAACAATGCTTCGGGTATAAGTATCTCGGCTGATAAATCGCTGACGATGGAAAATTGTATTATTTATAACAATGGCGGCTCCCAGATTGATGTGCCGAGCGGTTTAACTCTGGATATCTCGTATTGTGATTTGCAGGGCGGCCTCGAAGGCATTACCGGCGGCGGTACAGTAAACTGGGGCCTGGGTAATATCGATGCATACCCGTATTTTGTTGACGCAACTAACGAAGACTATCGTTTAAGAAGCGAGGGCTGGCAATGGAGTAAATATCTTATCCACGGCTCACACTGGACCTATGACTATGTCAGCAGCGGATGTATTGACGCGGGTAATCCAGGTTCGCCGCTGGGCGACGAATTGTTAACCATTCCAGACGATCCGGACCATATCTGGGGCGAGAATCTTCGTATCAATATGGGAGCTTTTGGCGGTACAGTCCAGGCGAGTATGCCGCCTTATGACTGGGCACTTTTGGGCGACCTGACCAATAATGGAACCGTTGATTATGACGATTTGGCCCGGCAGGTAGAAGACTGGTTGACAACCGCAAACGAGCGGCCGGGTGATTTGAACCGCAATGGAGTGGTGAATGCGATAGATTACGCTATGCTGGCTGAGAGCTGGCTGCAGATGACGAACTGGGCTCAGTAGCAAAAAATAGATTCCGGTAAACCGGTGTTGAATAGATAGTTACAAGCGAACGATGCTTCGAACGGAGTGTTCGAAGGTGTGTTCTATGTGTATGCGCAGCAGAAAAAGGTTGATAGTGAACTGGTAAGTTATTACGATAAAGGCGATTGTAAATATATCACTGTTAAATGCCGGATGTATTCAGGCGTAAAGGTGAAGGCCATCGATTTTCAAAGTTACAATCTTGTTACAAAGTCCAAACAGAGGAAGGGATTTACTCTGGTTGAATTATTGGTGGTAATATCCATTACTTCGATGTTGATGGCGATCATAATGCCGGCACTGGGTAATGTCAGACGCTATGCCAAAACAATGATCGGGATAAATAACCAACGGCAAATTGTGATTGCTGTAAACTGTTTTGCCACGGACAACGATGATAGTTATCCGGAGTCGGTAGCCACCATGAAGTTTGGAGCTTTGAAGTGGTGGTGGGAGGAGCCGACGATGAT
>CAYNKU010000248.1:0-3930 GCA_964397865.1 uncultured Pirellulales bacterium
GCGATAAGTGCCTTCTGTGTAGGCATTTAGCGGTCTGTCGCGGCGGATGCGTCAAAGACCGAATTAACCTCGACGGCGGCAAAAGGCTGAGCTATTTTTGCGAGAGCTATAAACAATTCTTCGATTACACCAAGCCGAGATTTATGCAGCTTGCGGCAAAAATAAAGGCTGATTCGACGCTTCCAAACCAGCCTTTTCAGAAGTTCTGATCCGGATTTCAATTTTACCGGTCGTTTTCTTTCAACCAGTTCTTCACTATCGCGTGATATTTTTCTTCAGCTATTATTAGCCACGTGAAGTCTTCGCGCCTGCTCGCGAAGTGGTGATAACGGTCAGGCACATAGCTCTTGGGATATGCGAGGAATCTTGTTTTTGCGCAGACTGTTTTTAATTTTTCCCACGCGGTATCAAATTCCGCCAACGATTCGCGGACAAGTTTGAAGCCGACTTTTTGTCCGGCGGCATCGGCGGTGTCGCATTTCTCGAGAGCTAAAAGTAAATGAGCAGCGGTAATTTGAAAATCGTTTATGGCGGTCAGAAGTTCGAGATGATAATGATTTCGCCTGGCTTTTTGCATCATCTGTTTTAGTAGCCTGGAAGTTTTCTTATATCTCTGGATTTGTTGTTTCGCTTCGGCGAGTCTTTCTTTATGCAGCCTGCTCCATTTGCCGGGTGCGGATAATGAAGGAACGACGGTCGCCTCTTCTTTTCTGGCATCGGCATCGGTGGTTTGGTTGTCCAGACTGCCCATATCCGCGACGCGGATAGTCTCAACAGGAAGCGCATTTTTCCAGAACCGCACGGCCTTGTAGAGTTCGATATTCAAATCGACCGCTCCGGCGCACTCGGGTCCGAACTGGCGGCAAAGATAAGCGATTTCGAATTCGTCGAGATTTCTGCCATCCGGCGACCAACTGTATTCAGCGGCGGCGATGAAAGGCCGCCAGTAGGTTTCCATGGGCGGCGAGGCGTCGTCCCAGGCGGTGCAGAGCATTGCGTCTATGCCTCTTTCGGCCGCTAAGGTAACAAAGCTTTTAATGACTTCAACGCGGTCGTGCACTTCGTCGGGCGCCTGGCCGTAAGGAAGTAAAGGTGTCATGTTCTGGGCGGCGGTTGCGATCATGCATTTAAGGCCGCTTTTTTTGTACCAGTCCAGGGCGCGGATATTGCCCGGCTGACGAGCGGGACTATAGTCCCAACGCATGAAAACGGCGTTTTTCGGAAAGCGATCGAGCATTTTATTTAATATCGGTTCGCCTTTTTCCCACGCAAGGGCGACCTGCTTATCAGTCATTTTATCGTAATGGACACAGTCCCAGAGTCCGGCATATTTGAAGGGCATATCGTCCCAGAAGATCGGTGTCCTGCCGAGTTCGGTGGCGAATTCACAAACGCGATTGAGCCAGTAAAGGTTCAGCTCGAAAACACCTTTTTCATCGCCGGCGGCTTTGCATCGCGGGCACAGGCCGATCTGGCCGACCTCGTCGCCGCCTATATGCAGGTATCGACTGCCGGGCGTCGCTTCGACGGCGTCGCGGTAAAGATCGAACAGCACCTGGTACGTTCCTTCGTGCAGCGGGCAGAAGGCCCAGGTTTTTTCGGGATTTTCCCGAAGGTGCGCGTACATCTCGTGCTTGAGAATAAATGTCGCGTGTCCCAGGCCCTGGACAAGGGGACTGATCTCAATATTTCGCTCGCGGGCGTAGTTTGTCAGAGCCGCCATCTCTTCGATGCCGATGGAAAGCGGCCCGCCGACCAGGGGTTGCCTGCGGTAACGAAGCTTATCCTCGAATTCGAAGATGACGGCGTTGATCTTAAATCGAGCGAGTCGGTCGATACTGTCGTAATAATACTTCATCGTATCGAGGTGATGTTTGACATCGAAATGAACCGCGCGGTACGAAAGGGCGGGGAAGTCGGTTATTTTACAGGCCGGTATCTTCCTACCCGTATCGCGTGATTCTTCGATCAATTGTTCGAGCGTCTGGCAGCCGTAGAACAGGCCCGCCCGCCCGCGTGAAATAATTTCAATTTCTCTGTCGTTGACAATAAGAATATAACCTTCCTCGGATTTCGGCAGGGAAGATTGGTTTGAAAGTCGCAGTGTTACTACGCCCGGTCCGGCTTTATTTACCTGCGGCAAAGATGAAAGCGTGCTGACCATAACCGGGCGCTTAAGATTGCCGTCCAGGAAAATACCTTTTAATTCATAAAATTGCATACCGCCTGTGCCGGTGAGTTCGATTTTTCTCGGCTGCGGGATGATATTAAAAGTCCCCTGCGTCCGTGCCGCCTCGGTCGCGACCGGCATCATCAGAAAAATCGCTATACAAAAAAATTTGATTAAAAAAGATGATTTGAATTTGACCATTTTAGCCTCCTGTTTCGCGGAACTTGCGGTTTTGTCCGTCCTCGGATTTTTTCTCGTATTTAGGTTAGATTGCCGGCCATTATACTAATCAGCCGGTAATATCAAAGCCGAAAGCGTCGAAAATATCTCAAAATCGCCGCTTACGCCGTCGCTGGGGCGGTAATATGGTCCGGTATTATGGCAATATCAGTCTTTGCGCCGGCCGGAGGCCTTATTATCATCGCGCAGGGCGGTTTTTTATTGACAGAAAGGGTATTTATTTATAGTATAATAGCTTAAAGTACGAAGATTTATATAAGGATGTGCTGTATTTAGCCTTAGCGGCATTTCGCTCGGGTGATGAATTATCGGAGGTCAGGGTTGGTGCGGACGTTTTTTCGCATTTTCCGCCGTCCGGGCCTTATTTTTGGTAATACTGCGAATCTTTTGGAGAAATTTTGATGTTCAACACAAAAACAATTATCGCGATTCTGGCGTTAGTAATATTTTTCACCGGTCCTGGTCATTGCCAGAATCTCGCGAACGACTGGGGCGACTTCCTGCACTATACCAAGATTGGCCGACTTGATATGGCGACCGGTTACGCCCAGGCGGTTGTCGACAGTAATCCCGATCCGCTCGAACTGCTTGCACTGAGTGAAAAAAACCATCAGGGCTACGCGATTCTTCTGCGCCTTAACGAAACCACCACCAATACCGAACTGGCGTCACTGACCGGAAAGATTATGGATATAATCGAGCAGGGCAAATTTATTCGCCGGAGCGATCCGAAGATCATCGCCGAGGAGATAAGAAGGATCAGCAGCACTGACCGCGGCCGATTGGCCGGTGTGAAAAGGCTGCAGAACGCCGGGGAATACGCGATCCCGTATATGGTCGATGCGCTGGCTGACGCCGGGCGTAAAGAGGAGTTTGCGAATATAGTCTGGGCGCTTCCGCAGATCGGCAGAGACGCTATCAGGCCTCTTGCCGCGGCGCTGCAGGGCGATGATATGGCGGTCAGGGCCGAGATAATAAAGGCGCTCGGCAAGATCGGTTATCCGCAGTCACTCGGTTATCTCAAATATGTCGTTGAAAACGATCAGTCCGTCGAGCTTCGCAATCTGGCCGCCCAGAGTATCAGGGAGATCGATCCTGCCGCGGCGGTACTGCCGGCGGCGCAGCTTTTCTATCAACTCGCCGAGCAGTATTATTACCATACCGATTCTTTGGCACCGGCCGATGATGCCGATGTGCTCAATATCTGGTTCTGGAATTCCGACGGCCGCAGATTAGTGATGGAGAAAGTCGATAAGAGCTATTTCAATGAACTGATGGCTATGCGGGCCTGTGAATGGGCGTTAAAGGCCGATGAGACGTTCGGCCAGGCTATCGGGCTTTGGCTGGCGGCCTTCTTCAAGGCCGAGTCCACGGGCCTCGATATGCCCGAATATTTCGGTGACGGACACGCCGCGGCGATTGTTTATGCGACTACGGCCGGTCCTGAGTATCTCCACCAGGCGCTTGCACGTGCCCTTAAGGATAAAAATGCCTACGTCGCTCTCGGAGCCGTCGAAGCA
>CAYNKU010000249.1:0-1090 GCA_964397865.1 uncultured Pirellulales bacterium
CATTGCAAACAAACGCCTTAAGTCTTGTTTACTCTGTAAAGCTACTACAGTCTCTTTTTTTATGGTCTTTTGTTCTGCTGCGCCGATTGTCCGGCGTCAATGGAGTAATAAAATGTGCCGAAGAACCTCCATTTTGAATTTAGTTTGATCTTTGCCGGTTAAGGTACGGGCTCGAAAGTCTGTGCCGTTATAATATATTTTTCATACTTTTTTGAAAGGGCAGGAAAATGAAAAAGGCAATCATTCCAATTGTAATCTTTTTAATTACTGCTTCGTTAGTATCAGCAGAGGTTCGTCTGGTGCCGGGGGACTATCCTACGATTGATGCGGCTGTTAGTGCCTGCAGCGATGGCGATGAGGTGGTTGTGGCTGATGGTATCTATAGAGGCGATGGCAACCGCGATCTCCATATAAATAGGAATATTACCATTCGGAGTGAAAATGGCCCTGACGGCTGCATTATCGACTGTAACGGCACAGAAACAGAACAACATCAAGGCTTTTACCTCAACGAGAATCGCGTTATAGCGGGTTTTACAATTATTAATGGTTATGCTCAAGAAGGTGGCGCTATTAATTGTGGGGATGGTAGTCCGACAGTTATCAACTGTGTTATCACGGACAATTCTGCAGAAAGAGAAGGTGGGGGGATATATTGTCACGGCGGCAGCCCAATAATTATCAATTGCAGGATTACCGGCAACTCAGCAGAATGCGGCGGCGGGATTTACTCCGAATACAGCAACCCGACTATCAAAAACTGCATAATCAAGGATAATTCAGCTACAGGAGATCATTGGCCTTCTGGCGGCGGGGGAATATCCTGTAGCAGGTCCAGCGTTATTATCGCAGATTCACATATAGAACAGAATTCAGCAAATAAAGGTGGTGGGATAAATTGCCTGCAAAATAGCGATATGATAATAAAAGCCTGTACGATTGGTAGTAATATGGCAGAAGCTGAAGGTGGCTTCGGGCGAGATGACAGCTTGGGTGGCGGAATATATTGTGGGGAAAATAGTAATTTAACCGTTGTTGATTCTGCAATTTGCAATAACATTGTTAGAGGCGGCATTAGCAGTGGCGGCGG
>CAYNKU010000249.1:1190-3886 GCA_964397865.1 uncultured Pirellulales bacterium
TTTCAACTTCGGCCGAGTGTTTTCATGTATTTGCTGGTTTTGCGCAGTCCCATTCGCGAAGCCTTCTTTTTGACGGCGTCGAGCGGCCGCCTGAGTTCGCTGGCTACTTTTGCCGTCGGGTTGTTGGAGAAAAGCTTCTTGAGTGTCTTGATGTCATTTCTTGACCATATGCCTTTTGTGAGTTTTTTTGCCATCTTGTGCCCCCTTTTTGAGAGTTAATGTTCGATATACGTGCCTCAATATACACGTTTTATTCCAATTTACGGCCGGCGGGCTGTGGTGTCAAGGATTTTTGGGAATTTTGACAAATATTGTGTCATGGGATGGGTCGATCGGCAGGGTGGCGGAAGTGTCGGCGGGGGGTATTGAAGGCACGGGGGACTTTACAGGGGCCATATTTCGGGTATACTTATGTTGTTATGGCAGAGATAGATAAAAACTCGGTTGGGATAGTGAAAACGCAGACAGTCCGGCTGGTCGAGGCGGATGAGCCTTTGGAGCTGGCGTGCGGCAAGAAGCTTGGGCCGATAGATGTCGCTTACGAGACATACGGCAGGCTCAATGAGGCCGGCGACAACGTGATCCTGATCTGTCATGCACTTAGCGGAGATGCCCACGTCGCCGGCTATCACAGCGAAGATGACAAAAAGAAGGGCTGGTGGGACGAGCAGGTCGGGCCTGGCAAGGCGGTGGATACGGATAAATATTTCATTATCTGCTCGAATTTTCTGGGCGGCTGCAGCGGTACGACCGGCCCATCGTCTATAAACCCCCAGACAAACAAGCCTTACGGCCTGGATTTCCCGATGATAACGATAGCGGATATGGTGCGTGTGCAGAAGCTGCTGCTGGACAAAATCGGTATAAAGCAATTGCTGTCGGTCATCGGCGGGTCGATGGGCGGGATGCAGGTACTGCAATGGGCGGTAGAGTATCCTGATTTTATCAAGTCGGCGATACCGGTTGCGACGACGACGCACCTCGGGCCTCAGGCGATCGCGTTCGATGCGGTCGGGCGAAACGCGATACTGGCGGACGGCGATTTCGCCGACGGACAATACGGCGCAGGTAAAGGGCCTGACAGGGGCCTGGCGATGGCACGGATGATAGGACATATAACTTATCTTTCCGAGCAGGGGATGCGCGAAAAATTCGGTCGGCAGTTGCGAAGCTCACAGCGGTACAGCTATGACTTTAATTACGAATTCGCGGTGGAGACGTATCTTGACTATCAGGGCCAGAGCTTTGTCGAACGGTTTGACGCGAACAGCTATCTTTATATCACCAAGGCGATGGATTATTTCGATCTTAAAAAAGACTACGGCTCGCTAAAGAGGGCTTTTGCAAACACCAACTCGAGATTTCTTGTCGTCAGTTTCACCAGTGACTGGCTTTTTACGCCCGGCCAGTCGAAGGATATTGTTGACGCCCTGCTGGCTAACGGCAAAGACGTCAGTTATTGTAATATCGGTTCAGGCTACGGCCACGACGCGTTTTTGCTTGAGCCGGAGACGCTGGGGAGTTTTATATCAGGTTTTCTAAGCGCTACACACAGGCCCGGTGAGCGGGAAGCGCATAACCTCGAATCCATCAGAAAGCATCGGGGTATCAGCGAGTTCGAGCGGGCCAGACGCAGCAGGGTCGATTACGCACTTATCGAGGGCCTCATCGAGCCGAACAGCAGCGTTCTCGATACCGGCTGCGGTGACGGAGAGCTTCTGGCGAATCTTGTGGCTGATAAGAATATCAGGGCAGAGGGTATCGAAATTTCACAGGAGCTTGTGCTTGCGTGTGTGAATCAGGGTTTGCCTATCATTCACCACGATGTCGAACTGGGGCTGGGCTGCTATGCGGATAAGCAGTTCGATTACGTGATACTTGCGCAGACAGTGCAGGCCCTTAAGGACCCGGAGAAAGTTTTTAAGGAACTGTTGCGCATCGGCAGAAAAGTGATAGTCGGTTTTCCGAACTTTGCGCACTGGCGGTGCAGGGCGCAGCTTTTCTTTATCGGCAGGGCACCGGTTACCAGGCAACTTCCTTTCGGGTGGCACAATTCGCCTAATATACACTTTCTGTCACTCAACGATTTTGATAAATTTTGTCGTGATCTCGGCGCGAAAGTGGAAAAAAGGATTCCGCTTGTCAAGAATCGTTTGAGTCCGGTCAGATTCGCGCCTAATTTTTTCGCGGAGCAGGCGATATACGTAACGAGTAAGGACTGATTGTCGGGTTTTTTGCGAGGATAAGGATGGATAAGGTTGAACGAATAGGTGTTTCGATCGACGAGAAGCTGCTCGCCAAGTTCGACAAGCTCATAGCAAAACGGGGCTACGGCAATCGTTCGGAGGCGATCCGGGATATGATCCGTCAGCAGTTAAGCACCGAACAGCTAAGCGACCCCGAGAGAAAGGCTATCGGTGCGGTTTGTCTTGTTTACGATCATCACTCCACCAAACTTTTACAGAAATTGATGGCTCTTCAGCACAACCATCTGCTCGAAACGATCTGTTCGACGCATATTCATCTCGATGCGCATGATTGCATGGAGTTGATTGTACTCAAAGGCAAAGCGGGCGAGATCAATAAGATGGCGGAAAAGATATTGAGTCAAAAAGGAGTGAAACTCGGGCGGATAAATCTTATTCCCGCGGAGGCGGATTAAAGGCTCAGCGACCGGGCCGCGGGGGTGCAGTCGA
>CAYNKU010000250.1:0-3881 GCA_964397865.1 uncultured Pirellulales bacterium
CTATAAGGTAGCTCAAAACCCCCGGCGGTGCCGGGGGCTAACAGATGGCAAAGAGGGTTGGTTAGTTTGTTTTAATATTGAGGGACGAGATATGAGATACAGCCGGATGCTGATACCGACGGTTAAGGAAACGCCGGCGGAGGCGGAGATTCCGAGTCACCAGTTAATGATCCGTGCGGGTTTGATGAGGAAGCTGGCAAGCGGGACTTATACGTATCTGCCGCTTGGTTGGCGGTCGCTGCGGAAGGTTATGGAGATAGTTCGGCGGGAGATGGATAGAAGCGGTGCTCAGGAGATATTGATGCCGGCGGTTCAGCCTATAGAATTGTGGCAGCAGACGGGAAGGGATGTCGATTACGGTGAGACGATGGCGAAATTCACCGACCGGCACGGCAGGGAGAATGTGCTTGCTCCGACGGCGGAGGAAGTGGTTACGAGTGTGGCGGCGGGTGAGATAAATTCCTACAGGCAGCTTCCGATGAATATCTACCAGATAAGCTTCAAGTTCCGTGATGAGTTTCGGCCGCGGTTTGGGGTATTGCGGAGCCGGGAATTTATTATGAAAGACGCGTACAGTTTTCACGCTGACGATGAGAGCCTCGATGAGACTTACCGGGTGATGTACGATACGTATTGCCGGATATTCAAGGCCTGCGGGCTGGATTATGTTATTGTCGAGGCCGAGTCCGGCGAGATGGGCGGTTCAGGTTCGCATCAGTTCACGGTGCCTTGTGAGAACGGCGAGGATGTGATCGTTTATACCGAGGACGGTTCATACGCGGCGAATATCGAAAAGGCGGCGGTAGATGCGCCGGTCAAACAGAAGACAGAAGACAGAAGACAGGAGACAGAAGAAGTCTACACGCCCGGCGTTGGCTCCATCGAAGCTGTCTGCGCTTTTCTCAAAACAAGGCCGGAGGATATGATAAAGACGCTTGTTTTCTCGGCGGGCGAAGAAGTGATAGTCGCAATGGTGCGGGGGGATCATGAGCTTAACGCCGAGAAACTGACCCAGGTCTTAGGCGGCAGGGCGGCGGAACTCGCTGACGAGGCGACTATTGTTGATGTTACGAATGCGGCGGTCGGGTTTGCAGGGCCTATGGGGTTGGCGGAGAAGGTTTCGAGGATGATAATCGATCAGGCGGTCGCGGCGATGGCGGCGGGTGTTACCGGCGCGAACAGGACGGATTATCATATTAAAAACGTTGTGCCCGGCAGGGATTTTCCGCTCGAAGGTGAGAATGTTGTGGTGGCTGACATCAGAAACGCGGTGGAAGGCGATACGTATAACGGCAAGAAGCTGCTGTTTAAGCGCGGTATCGAAATCGGGCAGGTGTTCAAGCTCGGCAGGAAATACGCGAGTAAGCTCGGGGCGAAATTTCTGGATGAAACCGGCGAGGAGAAAGTGTGCACGATGGGGTGCTACGGGATCGGTATAAACAGGATTTTGGCTTCTGCCATCGAGACAGGCAACGACAAAAACGGTATAATCTGGCCTGTGAGCATTGCACCATTTGAGGTTATAATTACGCCTATAGGTGTGGAAGAGGAAATAATAAAAACCTCCGAGAAGATTTACGAGCAGCTTATCGCGGCAGGGGTCGATTGTCTGCTCGATGACAGGGACGCACGCGGGGGTGTCAAGTTCAAGGACGCCGACCTTTTGGGAATACCGGTGAGAATCACTATCGGCAAAAAATCGATAGCCCAGGGTAATGTCGAGATCAAACTGCGGCAAGAGTCGCAGAGCGAAAAGGTCGCGGCCAGCCAGGCGGCGGATAAGACGATCGAACTTGTAAATAAGCTCAAGGCGGAACTCGAAGCTTAGAGCCTAAACCGGCTAAAAAAATGTGGGAAGTTAAAGAACCGAGGGCGGTTAAGTTGATAGTCGGCGTTTTGGCGGCGGATGAGAAGTGTCTTGCGGCGGCGATGGAGGCGGTGGCGGGGGAGTTCGGCAGGCTCGATCTATTAAGCGATGTCTGGGGCTTCGATAAGACCAGCTATTATAAAGAGCAGACCGGGGGGGAAATTCTGCGGCAATTCGTCAGCGTCGAGAAGCTGATCGATCCGGGGGAACTGGCTGAAATAAAACACTCGACCAATAAACTCGAACAGGCACTTGCGGGGGAATTAAAAACTGATCTACCTCGGCCTGTGAATCTTGATCCGGGGATTATCGAGCCGTCGAAACTGATACTTGCGACGACGAAGAATTATTCGCACCGGGTTTATATAGGCAGCAAAATGTATGCGGAAGTTACGCTTATTTATGACAAACATCAATGGCGGCCTATGCCTTATACATACCCCGATTACCGGCAGCAGTGTTATTGGGATTTTTTCGAGAAAGTGCGCAGGCGGCTGGTGGAGCAATTAAAGGCGGTATGATATTTGGTATATCGTATGTCGTCGTGCGTGAAGCGTATTGCGTTAGAGGAATCGCTTCGCGAAGTTGTTTTAACAGGTTCCTCCACTCGCTGCGCTCGGTCGGAATGACGTGGGGAGTTTTGCTCGGTTAGAATTACGGAGTAGTAAGCGGGGATAATATGGTGGGGTAAAGACCCCACCCTACAAAGGCTTCGCAATGACGATAGCAATGTTTTCAACAGAGCATAAGATTATTGTTGAAAATAAGGCGAAAGTTGCGTATTAAAGTATAGGCTAATCTCGATGCTACTATTACGGTTGAGATTGCTTCGCTTCGCACCTGTGGCATCTTTTGACTCGCAATGACAGGGATGATTGAGATTGCCACGGCCCTTTCAGGGCCTACCTTGGGCACGTGGTCGCAATGACATAATATGGGCATTTTACTTTTTTGTAAGGAGTTGTTTTTATGAAGCTGTTCGGTTTGTTTTCAAGGTCTTTGGTATTGACGGGGGCGATAGCTATCGTTTCTCTTTCGATTTTTTGTCCGGCTGATGCTGTCGCTGAAGTGAAGCCTTTTAAGGTTGCTCTTGTGATCGGCGATCAGTGGAACGATCCGATGAGTTTTCTGGTTAAGTCCGAGGACAAGGATTTCTCGTATCTTGCGATAATGTTCAAAGCGTGGGGGATTGGGTTCGATATAATCAGGCTGGACCAGGAGTTTATGGATATCAACCGTTTTCTGGGGCCTGACGGTAAACCCGAAGTAGGGTGTATCTTCTGGGCGGTTCCGCCGGGGGCGAAATTACAACCTCAGCGGTTCGAGGTTGTCCGTGAGGCGGTGAATAAACACGGTATCAGTTTGATCGCGCTTTGTGACCGGATAGAGCAGGACGTTATCCAGGAGCTTTTAGGGATCAAATATATAGGCTCGTGGCTGATAAGTGATGATCTCAATCACGCGGGCAGTCACTTTATAACCAGGGGGCTTAAAGACCCGCTCGATTACACGGATTCCGCGACGACTTATAAGCAGCGGATACAGGTCGAACTCAAAGGCGCTACGCCAATTATCAAGCAGGGTAAATACGCGCAGGTTACGGTTCGGGAGCTGCCTTCGGGCGCTAAGACGGTTTGGATAGGCGGCGATATCGATAAGGCGCTTGATTACCAGGAGTACCGTTCGCTTATTCGGCGGGCGATAGCCTGGACGATAGGGTACAGTTTTTTTAAGACGTGGGAAAACAAGGCGTGGCTTATTATGGACGACCCCGGGACAGCACAAAATGCCTGGCTTGAACACTGGCACTACGCGGCGATGTCCGAGGAGCGGATAATTAAATACCTCATCGAGCCATTGAAAAAACATAACGGTCTGCTGGTGATAAATACGGTTCCGGGATTTGTGAACGATGAGTTGGGGCGGGTGGAGCCGAGTTTTCAGCGGAAGTTCACGGACAAATTCGGGATTTACCAGGATTATCCCTCGACGCGGCGGGGGCTTATAAAAGGTA